>DAOTWK010000128.1:0-14126 GCA_034435815.1 Anaerolineae bacterium
CCGCACCGTTTATCTCCATCCCAGCCGGGCCCGCCAGGAGAGGAAGCGGATCGCCCGCCCAGCCCGACGGGCCGTCGGGTCGTCTGCCGGGCCCCGCCCATAGATGGCGGCCTGGTAGCAGGCCAGCAATTGCTCCACCCAGGGCTCCGCCTGCGGGACTTGCGCCAGCAGCCGGGCGCTCCGTTCGGCGGGCGTCTCCGCCGGAGAGGGCGGAATGCCCAGCCGGGCCAGGGCGCGGTTGATCTCCAGGTAAGCCTGAACCACTGGCGGGAGCACTGCGTAGGCGGCCCACCGCCGCACGACAGGCGGCGGTTCTACCCCCATCCGCTCCATCCCCCGCTCCAGGAGGACCGGCAGCGGCGTTCGCAGATGCCGTCGGGCCCGCCAGATGCCGTAGGCCAGCAACGCCACCGCGCCTGCAACCAGTGCCCGGAGCAGAATGCGGGTGTAGGCGACCGGCGGGGTTGCCCCTGGAGTCTCCTCCCCTCCCAGCGCCTCCGGCGGGGTTTCTACGTCCTCCTCCCGCTCCCACTCGCGCAGTCCCCGAAGACCCGCCCGGTCTTCCCGACCCTCCTGTTCCCCGGCTTCCTCACCGGACGGCCGCAGAATCGGTGGCTGAGAGGCCGTCGGCTCAAACTCCACCCAGCCGTAGCCGGGAAAGTACACTTCGGGCCAGGCATGGGCATCTTTATCGCGGACGAGATACCGGCCCCTTTCCCACTGACCAGGGGCAAACCCCACGGCGAGCCGGGCCGGAATGCCCAGGGACCGCAGCAGGACTACCTCGGCGGAGGCGTAGTAGTTGCAGAAGCCCCGACGCAGGTCAAAGAGGAACCAGTCCAGCGGCTCCCGGCCGCGCGGGACCGGCGGGACGGTCTGGCTGTAGCGGATGTTGGCGCGCAGGTATTCGGTGACGGCGACCGCGATGTCGTAGGGGGTCTCTTTTCCGGCAGCGATCTGGAGGGCCAGTTCGCGGGTGCGCGGGGTGAGGGTGTCTGGAAGCTGCAAGTAGCGGTCGGCCACCCACTGGGGATAGTCCGTCCCGGCGGCGCGCAGTTGGGCGACGGTCGCTGCGCCGAGGGCGGAACGGGCATGGTAGGTCGTCCCGGCGGGAAGCAACGGTGCGGCTTTCAGGGCGGCCAGGTCCAACACCCCATCGGGGGATTCCGCCAGGTCGGCCTGAACGGGCACGTCCACCCACACCGGCTGGGGGGCCAGGTAGAGGAGTGAAATGGGAAACTCCGTGGTGTAGGTGAAGACAGCACCCCAGCGTCCGTCCCACTCCGGGAGATGACCATCCCGGCCCGGGAAAGCGAGAGAGTTGTTTTCCAGGGTGACGGGTTGGTCGGCGGTGAAGGTCGCCCGCCACACTCCGTCGGCGTAGAGGTCATAGACGCGGGCGCGCCAGTAGAAGCGGACGCCCATCGGATAATCGGAGGGGGCCTGCACGGTCAGGACGACCGTCTCCGACCGCTCGCTGCCCTGACCCAGAGGGAGTCGGGGGCCGTAGAGTTCGCCCACAACGACGGTACCGCCCCGGAGAGGGGCAAAGAGGGGCTCCAGTCGCTCTTGCAGTTCGGTCAGGGGCCGGGAGAGGCGGTCCCAGACGCGCCGGGCCGTAGGAAGGAGGTCCGCCGGGGCGGGAAAAATCCAGGCGACGACCACCAGTCCCAGGGCGACGTAGAAGGCGGCACGGGTCATCTCCAGCCCCAGAAAGGGGGCCAGTGGGGTGCGGGTGGCCTGCCATCTGGCGCGTCGGTGCAGGTAGGTTGTCCGGGCCCAGAGGAGGAGGACAAGGAAAAGGTAAAGGGCGATAATCCCGGCGCGCGAGCGCGGGTGCGGGTCATAGGCCTGGACCACCAGGGCGACGATTCCAGCAGGCAATACGGCCCGCCAGGGGTCCCCCCGCCGGGTCAGGACGTAGCCGCCCCACGCCCCCAGCCCCCAGAAGAGGGCATCCATCAGCGAGAGGAACAGCAACGGGTCCTCTACGTCCTGGCGCGCGGCCAGTTGGGCCAGCGCGACCTGGAGGCGGTCGGAGAGCATCGTCAGCCGATCAGCCCAGGTCCCATTGTCTGGCACCGTCAATGTATGCCCCAGTTGCCAGGGGACGAAAAAGAGGCCGTAGGCCAGGGCGAAGAAGAGGACAACGGCTGGGCGGAACCGGCTCTGGCCCAGGGCCAGACCTGCCAGCGCGCCCAGGAAGACCAACGTCTGGGTCTGGAGCAGGTGGTCGGTCCAGTTCGTGGCGACCAGGCGACCGGAGGCAGTCAGGAGGGCCAGCAGGAGGAGAAGCGCGGCTCCGCCATCCCACCAGCGCAGGTCCTGGACGTGCCAGACACTTTTGGAAGTGCCTGGCACGTTTGTGCTATGGTTATGGGCCTGAACGTGCCAGGCACTTGTGGAAGTGCCTGGCACGTTTGTGCTATTTCGGGTCATCTTCCCCTACAGCAATGATGCTGCCTCCGGCGGCCCGCATCAGCCGGTCCCGGACCGCCAGTCCCAGCCCTTGAGTGCCGAAATCGCGGGCGATAATCAGGGAAAGCCCCCGGGCATCCAGTTCCCGCAGCCCCTCATAGAGCCTCCGGGCGATAGTCTCCAGGTCTTCCTCCGGCCCCAGGACAGCAGTTTCCACCGGGAGGTCCGCCATCTCCGCCCGGTCCTCCTCGGCGATGAGCAGGCCGATCCGGCGGCCCTGGGCGGTGTAGCGCGCAACCAGTTCCCGCAGGGCCGCGCGCATCTGCGGCAGCGGACCTGTGACGAGAATCATCGGCGTCTGGGGCGCGTAGTGCTTGGGCAGAAGACCCGGCGACGGTTGTGGGCCCTCAACCATCCGGGTCCAGATGGCCACGGGGCCCAGGACAGCCTCCAGGGCCTCCCGGGGAAGTCCGCCCGGACGCAGGATGGTCGGCACCGGACGGGTGAGGTCCAGGACGGTGGACTCCACCCCGATGGGAGTCGGTCCGGCGTCCAGAATCAGGTCTATCCGGTCCCCCAGGTCGTCCTGGACGTGCTGGGCAGTGGTGGGGCTGGTGCGGCTGAAACGGTTGGCGCTGGGAGCCGCGATAGGGGTCTGGGCAGCGCGGACGAGAGCCAGGGCCACCGGGTGGGCGGGCATCCGCACCGCTACCGTCGGCAGGCCCGCAGTGACAATATCTGGCACAATGGGCCGTTTGGGCAGTACCAGCGTCAGCGGGCCGGGCCAGAAGCGGCGGGCCAGTTCCAGAGCAGCGGGAGGCGCTTCCAGGACAAGTTTCAGGAAGTCTTCTGGTTCGGCGATGTGGAGGATAAGGGGGTCAGTGGAAGGGCGCCCTTTGGCCTCAAAGATGCGGGCGACAGCGGCGGGGTTGAGGCCATCTGCCCCCAGGCCATATACCGTTTCAGTAGGAAACGCGACCAGCCTCCCGGCCCGGATCGCGGCGGCCGCCTCGGCGATAAGCCGGGGGTCGGGATTGAGCGGGTCCACCGGGCGGATATGGGCCATAGTTTAAAAGAGCCGGAAGTAAGTACAGATAGCCAATTCTTCCCAGAGCGATTAACGGACTGGAGTCGGCAACGACGACCTTCTTCACGCGACCGTCTCCGCCCGACGAATCTCCTCAGTCAGTTCGGTCTCATCCAGATCAAATATGGTCGCACCCACTTATGCCTACCCAGAAATCTGTCGCGCTTATTTATCACCTGGCGGGGCCGATTTTCCGCCGCAGGCAAAAAGGCCAAACTTGAGTTACCGAGTTACCGCACCGGCGCTGGGCTCGGAGGCATCTCCAGCGCCCGCCCCCGTCGGGACGGGGAGGGCTTCTCTGCCTTCTCCCGGGTCGCCGGGGAGGGTGTGCCCCGGTCCTCTTTCTCGGGCAGAGGACGTCCTTCTAAGACGGCGACGAATTCCTCCGCCTCCAGCGTCTCCACTTCCAGCAGCCGCTGAGCGACGGCGTCCAGTTGTTCCCGGTGCTCCTCCAGTACCTGCCGGGCCCGCCGGTAGGCAGTATGGATAATCTGCCGTACCTCTTCGTCTATCTGCTGAGCGACGGCCTCGCTGTAATCTCGTTGTTCCCCGATTTCCTTGCCCAGGAAGACCAATTCCTCTTTCTGACCAAAGGTCATCGGGCCCAGTTTCTCGCTCATCCCGTAGCGGGTGACCATCGCGCGGGCGATTTCCGTCACTTGCTCCAGGTCGTTGGCCGCGCCGGTGGTGGCCTCGCCGAAGACCAGTTCCTCCGCCGCCCGGCCGCCGAGAGCAAAGGCCAGTTGATCCTCAAACTTGGAGCGGCTGATGACGGTGCGGTCCTCCTCGGGCAAGGAGATGGTATACCCCGCCGCCATTCCCCGGGCGACGATAGAGACCTTCTGCACCGGGTCGCACTTGGGCAGATAATGGGCCACCAGTGCGTGCCCGGCCTCGTGATAGGCAATAATGCGGCGCTCCTCCTCGGAGAGGAGGCGGCTCTTGCGCTCCGGTCCAGCGATGACCCGCTCTATGGCCTCTTTGAACTCGGCCATTCCGATGGCCCGCTTGTTCCGGCGGGCCGCCAGAATCGCCGCCTCGTTCACCAGGTTGGCCAGGTCCGCACCGACAAAGCCCGGGGTGGCTTTGGCCAGCGCGGCCAGGTCCACGTCATCCGCCAGCGGTTTGCCCCGGGTATGGACCTTCAGGATGGCCTCGCGCCCCCGCATATCAGGCCGGTCCAGTACTACCCGGCGATCAAACCGGCCCGGGCGCAACAGCGCCGGGTCCAGAATGTCCGGGCGGTTGGTCGCCGCCATGACGATGACGTTGGTGTCCGTGTCAAACCCGTCCATCTCCACCAGAATCTGGTTCAGGGTCTGCTCCCGCTCATCGTGGGAGCCGCCCAGACCGGCCCCTCGGTGGCGTCCCACCGCGTCAATCTCGTCCAGGAAGACGATGCAGGGGGAATGTCGCTTGGCCTGATCAAAGAGGTCCCGCACCCGGCTGGCACCCACGCCGACGAACATCTCCACGAACTCGGAACCGGACATGCTGAAGAAGGGGACACCCGCCTCTCCAGCCACCGCCTTGGCCAGAAGGGTTTTGCCCGTGCCCGGAGCGCCCATCAGCAGGACCCCTTTGGGAATGCGCGCGCCGACCTGGATGAACTTCTGGGGCTCCTTGAGGAACTCCACCACCTCCCGCAGTTCCTCTTTCGCCTCATCTACTCCGGCGACGTCGTCAAAGGTCACAGAGGGCTTATCGCTGGTATAGAGCCGGGCCCGGCTTTTCCCAAAGGAGAGAGCCTGGTTGTTGACCCCCTGGAACTGGCGCAGGAAGAAAAAAGCGGCAATCAGGAAAATAATCATCACCAGGATGGTCCCGCCAGTGCTGAAGAGCGCGGTCCAATCTGGCGTTTCCGTGACTGCTATCTGCACTCTGGCCAGTTGTTCATCGGAGACCCCCAGGGCTTTCAACTGCTCGGCGAGGGTGGAGCCGGACTCCTTCAGCGATCGCAGTTGCTGCCCCGTTTCCAGGTCTGCCACCAGGCGGTCCCCGGTGACGGTAATCCGCAAGACGCGACCGGCCTGCACCTCCGCCGCCAACCGGCTGATGGGCACCAGGTCCGGTGTGGGGGAGCGGTGGAGGAGGTTATAGGTCAGAAAGAAAACCGCCGCCAGCAACAACAGCGTAATGAACGTACTGCCCCGAAACCGCGAGTTCACGTTAACCTCCCATTCAGACGATCCCTGTCAAAGTTATTATACCGCAAATCTCCCAGATTGCCAGTAACGCTGGAAATCGGCCTTCTCAGGCGCTCCCGCACCGCAACATCATTTCAGGTGAGCCAGAATCTCCGCCACCGGAGGGCGATCGGCGGGGTTCTGACCCACATAGGACCAGCGGATGACGCCATCCTTCAGCACGAAGACCGCTGGCGCCGCCAGCCCGTCCCCCAAGAGATTGTACACTCCGTACATCTCAGCAGCCCGATGGTCCGGATCGGCCAGCATAGGGAACGGGGCACCGATGGCTGCCCAAACCCCCTCTACCGCCTCCGGCGCCGCCACTGCCAGTGCAACCACTTCCGCCCCCAGGGCCTGGAACTCTCCGTATCGGTCTCGCAACTCCACGAGTTGCGCCCGGTCCGGCCCTCAGCCGCATCGCTGGAAAAAGACCAGGACCACCGGCCCCTGTCTCATCAGGTCGGATAGGGTCAGAGTACCGCCTCCTGCCCGCTCCAGGGTGAAATCCGGTGCCTGGGCCAGTTCGGGTGTAGGAGTGACCGCCGGGGTGGGAAATTGGAACGAGACGCGCATCCGTTCCCGGTAAATGACCACCCGCGCCCGGGATCGTTCCTGAGATAGCCACTCCTGAATGGGCGTCCCGCCGCTCTCCAGCGCCGCCTGGGCCCACTGAACCGCCAGGAGACGGGCAACAGCCCGCTCCAGAGAGTCCCGGCCCAATCCGACCTGACCCAGTGCAGCGGTCACCTGCTCGTCGGTGACGCCCCATATCTGCTGCAGGGCCTCGATTTGCGCCTCCACCTCATCCCAGCCCGGCACTTGCTGAGACGGTACCGCGCGCAGAACCAGCATCTCGTTGATGAGCCGGTCCAGGGTCTCTTCCGGCGAGGGAGCCGGGACGCCCGCCAGGCGGCTCATCGCCCAGTCCACCAGCACAGCCTCCGCCCAGAAGTTCCGCCCGATGGGCTGGCCCTCCACCAGGGCCACCGGCGGGTCGGCAGGGGATGGGGTAGCAGAGGGAACGGGTGGGGCCATCCGGGAAGCGCCCTGTTCCAGCATCCCCATCACCAGAACGAGCATCAACAGGGCGACCCCTCCGGTTGCCAGAACCCATATCCAGCGCGTTTTGCGGGTCTCCATCTTTCCCTTCCCGATGAAGGATACCACAATCCGGGCGAGACGTCAATCGGGAGAAACTGGGAGTGTCCCGAGCCCGGCAGTTGACTGCGGGGCTCATTTTGCGAAGCCCCCGAAAAGTCTCCTGCGAGTGCAGCGAAGCAGGCGAGTGGGAGAGCAGCAGGGGGCAAGGGAGTGAAGTGAGAGTGGGAAAGAACGCCGATGTCCCAACTGATGTTCGAACCTCAGTTATGTATTTTGGCCCGCTTGTGCTATACTTTACCCTGAACCCACTCACACCAGGAGGGGAACAACCGATGAAACTCCGAGAAGTACTCCAATTGATTGAAGGCAAGGTCCTCACCCGCAACACGAATCTGGATATAGAAGTCAGAATGGGATGCGGCGCTGATCTGATGAGCGATGTCCTGGCCTTCACCCACGAGGGGACTTTGCTGATGTCCGGCCTGACCAACCCGCAGGTGGTGCGGACGGCGGAGATGGCAGGGATCCCGGCCATCGTCTTCGTACGGGGGAAAATCCCCCCGCCGGAGACCGTCGCACTGGCAGAGGAGAAAGGCATTGCCCTGCTGGCCTCCAAGTACACAATGTTTGAAACCTGCGGTCGGCTTTACCAGGCCGGGCTCCCCAGTTGTGGCCTCTTTGAAAGCAGCCTGAAACGCTGGCGGGAATTCTTCGGCGAAGAGTAGACAGGTTCATTCCGTGAGCACGCCTCCTTCCACTCCAGACACTCCAGAACGGAAGCGGGAAATCACCCGGCTCCAGGAATTGGTCTATGAACTGCGGGTACGGGATGCTATGACCACCCGCGTCATCACCGTCACCCCCCAGACCACCATTGCTGAGTTCCGGGAATTGCTGCGCGCTAACCGGATATCCGGTACGCCCGTAATGGACGAAGGGCGGATGGTCGGCATCATCAGCATAGAGGACCTGATCAAGGCGCTGGCCGCCGGAGAACTCCACGCCACCGTCGGCGAGAAGATGACCCGTAACCCGGCGACTCTCTACGACGACGAGCACCTGATCCACGCGGTCGGCAAGTTTTCCAGCCTCGGCTACGGCCGCTTCCCGGTCATCAACCGGCAGGGAGACCTGGTGGGGATTCTTGTACAGGGGGACATCGTCCGGGCCCTTCTGCGCCAGTTAGAGGCGGAGTACCATGAGGAGGAGGTCCGACGCTATCGCGCCAGCCACATCTTTGAGGACATCCTGGCCGACCAGGTGACCCTGCGCTTCCGCTACCGGGTGGCCGGAGGGGACTTTGAGCATGCAGGAGAGGCCTCCAGCCGTCTCAAAAAGACCCTTTCCCGCCTGGGAATTCACCCCCGCATCGTCCGCCGGGTCGCCATCGCCGCCTACGAAGCGGAGATGAACATCGTCATCTACACCGACGGCGGAGAACTGATCGCTGAGGTAGACCCGAAGCAGGTGTACCTGCTGGCAGTGGACGAGGGTCCGGGTATCCCGGACATTCAGAAGGCAATGGAGCCGGGCTTCTCCACCGCTCCGGAATGGGTACGGGAGATGGGCTTTGGCGCTGGGATGGGTCTCCCCAACATCCAGAACTGCACAGACGAGATGCGCCTGGAGTCCACCGTCGGCGTGGGTACCCGGCTGGAGATGATCATTTATCTGGATTCAGCCGGCCAGCCCTGATCGTCGCAACGATACCGATGCAACAGAGAATAAGGAGGTCGCACCAGACACTTCCCCTCCCCCTGGCCCTCCTGTTCCTTTCGCTGCTGGCCTGCCAACTGCCGGTGTTCATGACGCCGGTACTGCCCCACCCATTGCCCGAAACGCCATCCGTGACAGTTACCCTCCCGTCCCCATCCCCGCCTGCAGCGGTGAAGTCTTCCACCCCGACATCTGTTCCTCCTGTCCCCACCCCAACTGAGTCGCTGCCAGCGGCTACCAACACTTCCTCGCTCGCCCTACCCTCTTCCTCACCGACCCCGGTTCCAGTGAGAACGTCCCCACCCTCCCCCACCCTGTCTCCGGCAACACCTCTCTCGCCCTCTCCGACTCCCGCCCCGCCGCCTCCGACCGTTCCCCCCTTTGGCCCAGTCGCTGTCTGGGAAGGGACGATCACACTGAATGCCTACGACTGGGAGCGGGCGCTGGTCCCCACCACCCCCGATGATCCCATCTACCCCCATCCCCGGCTGGACTTCGGGGCGGTGGGCGGACCGGTTCCCCGGTCTTATCGCGCGGTCTTCATCCAGAACGACTACGTCCAGTTGGTCGTGCTCCCCGACCTGGGGGGCCGCATCCTTCGCTGGACCGACCGGACGACCGGTCGGCAACTCTTCTACGCCAATCCAGTGGTCAAGCCCACCCGCTGGGGGTACCGGGGGTGGTGGCTGGCGACCGGCGGTATGGAGTGGGCTTTCCCTACCGAGGAGCATGGACTGATAGAATACCGTCCGTGGGAGTACCGGCTGATGCGGGACGGGGTCTATCTCCGTGGAATAGACGACCGGACCGGGATGGTGGCAGAGGTGACGGTCCGGCTGGAGCGGGGCACGAGTCGGGTGGTCATCTCCCCGCGCATCTCTAACCCCACCGCCGAGGCGCGGCGGTTTCAGTTCTGGGCCAACGGGATGCTGGCCCTCTCCGACTTCAACGCCCCCTCGGGCGACCTGACCTTCGTCCTGCCGGTCTCCGAAGTCATCGTCCACTCCACTGGAGATAGTTCACTCCCCGGTCCGGGTGGGCGGATGGCCTGGCCGGTCCACAACGGGCGGGACTTTCGCCGCTACGGGGAGTGGCACTCCTATCTGGGACTCTTCGCGCCCCAGGCGGCGGGCGCGGGCTTCTCAGGCGCGTATGACCTGCAGACCGACCAGGGGCTCGTACGGGTGGCTCCGTCCTCCATTCGGGGGGTGAAAATCTTTTGCCTGGGAGACCTACCCCCCGACCTGTGGACTGATGACGGCAGCCGGTACTTTGAACTGTGGGGTGGGCTGACCTCCGCGTTCTGGGACTACGCCTCGCTGGGGCCGGGTCAGAGTGTGAGTTGGACCGAACACTGGTATGCGGTCAGCGGGATGGGAGGATATACCTGGGCGAACGCCGAAGGGGCAGTGCGGGTGACCCCGCTGGGAGACGGGGCGGAGGTGGCAGTGGAGACCGTCCAGCCGATGGCTGTGACGGTGGTCTTGCGGCGGGGGAGCGAAGAAGCATCTCGCTGGTCGGCCGAAGTGGGCCCGGGGCGACCGTTCCGCGCCGTCGGTGGCACCGGACCCGGGCCCTGGACGGTCCGGGTGCTCGGCCCGGCAGGGGTGCTGATCCAGACCCCATAAAGCCCCGGCAGGGGCGGGGCTTGCTCTTATAGAAAACGATGGCGGCGGCTTTGCCGCCGCCCTCGTTTTCTTCCCTCGTCAGGCGCTCATCAGGCTCAGGGACAGCCCTGCCCCTATGCCCGGATTTCCTGTCGCTGGAAGGAGATGTAACTGACAGCGAACAGGAGCACCGTGATCGCCACCATCCCTGTCAACTGCGGCCAGACCAGCAGCAGGCTCTGGCTCAGCGGCAATGGAGCCCCCACAATCACCCCTTCCTGGAATTGCAGCAACACGCCCACCAGCCCGAAGGCCCGCAGGGAAGGATACAGGAGCGCCATCATCACCTCGCTATAGAGGGTGATGGGCGACAGGCGGGCCAGCGCCCGCGCGACCCGATCCTGGGCCAGGACCTCCTGCACCAGCCCGTACCGGAGCGGCACCAGCACCTGCGAAAGCCCCTGAGCAATCATACTCCAGAAAACAGTGAAGAAGAGCCAGACGGCGATGGAGGCCAGGGCCGCCGTCGCCGGTTGCCGGAACCGGACCGAGAAGAGAAGCGCCAGCGCCAGCCAGACGCCGCCGTAGAAGATGGTCGTCAGCAGGAACAGGAGGCTCCGGGCCACCTCCTCGCCCCCGGGTGGGACGCCCAGCCGCACCAGTCCCATCCCGAAGACCAGCAGCCAGATAGCCGTCAGCACCAGGGCCAGGGTGAAGAGGCCCGCCAGGAACTTGCCGAAGAGCAGCGCGTCCCGGTAGATCGGCTGAGCCAGCACGCGGGAGAGAGTCCGCCGGTTGAACTCCCCATTGACCGTGTCAAAGGTCAGCGCGATGGCGATCAGCGGCACCAGGAAGGCCAGGAACCCGATGAAAGCAGGCAACGGGTCCCGCTGGACGGTGAACAGCCGCAGGAACAGGAAACGGTCCTGGCCGACAGTCGTGCGCAGGTTCTCCGCCGCCATGAAGACCGTGCCAGCGGCGGTCAGCACGATCAGCACTTCCAGGATCAGCATCCGGATGCCGGTGAGGTAGTCGGCCATCTCTTTGGCCACCACCGCCCAGAGCCCGGTCCACGGCGAGCCTTCCCGGGAGAGCCGTCCTGCCTCAACCTTCGCGGCCATGCTCCACCTCCTGGAAGTATCGGGCGTAGACGTCATCCAGGCTGGGTTCCTCCAACTGGAGCGCGCGCAGGGAGCCCCCGGCCTCCACAACCGCGCGGGCGGCCTCCCCGCGCAGGTCCCGGCGCCCTTCCACCATGTACCGCTCCGGTCCAATCGCCTCCGCTTTTGTGGCATCGGGCAGACGGTGGAGCGCTTCCAGAATAGCGGTCTGGGGCCCCATCGCCTCCACGTACACCCGATAGCCGCCGCCCAGGACCTGTCGGGCCAGTGATTCCACCGTCCCTTCCAGGACCATCCGCCCGCGATGGAAGAGCCCCACCCGGTCACAGACAGCCTGGACCTGATGGAGAAGGTGAGAAGCCACCAGAACGGTAATCCCCTGCGCCTTCAGGTCGCGGATGGTGTTCAGGAACTCCCGCGCCGCCTCCGGGTCCAGCCCCAGCGTCGGCTCGTCCATAATGATGAGCGCGGGACGCTTGATGAGCACCTCCGCCACGCCCAGCCGCTGGCGCATCCCCCGCGAGTAGGTGCCCACCGGATGGTCCGCCACCTCCTTCAGGCCCATCCGCTCCAGCGCCTCATCTATGCGCCGGTACGCTTCCTCCCGGGGGATGCCGTTCAGTTTGGCGATGTAGATGAGGTTCTCCCGGGCCGTCAGGTCGTCGTAGAAGCCGACCTGGTCGGGAATGTAGCCGACCCGGGATTTGACGCTGAGCGGTTGCCGGGCCGGATCCAGGCCCATCACCCGCACCGTCCCCGAGGTGGGCTCCGTCAAACCCAGGATCATCAGGATGGTTGTCGTCTTACCCGAACCATTGGGCCCCAGAAGGCCAAAGACCTCGCCCGGCTCCACCACCAGGTTCAGGCGGTCCACGGCGACGAAATCGCCGTAGCGCTTGGTCAGTTCCTGTGTCTGGATAACCGGTCCGTCCATAGGCCCTCCTTTCCACCCTATCCCTCCTCCGCCGTCTTCATCGGCGGAGGAGGGATAGGAATCCCCACTACCGACGCCCGAAGCGCATCACGGCCCAGGCAACCACCAGGACGGCAACGGCGATGAGCGCAATCCCCGCAACGCCCCAGAGGGTGGAGGTGAGCACAGTGATGCGGAAGTCCGCCGACTCGTAGCCGCCGTCCTGCGGCCGGGCCCGGACGGTGAGCATATAGTCGCCCGCCACGGCCTTGTCGGCAGGCTTGATGTGCATCGTAATCTCCGCCTGCTGCCCGGCGGAGATCTCCGGAATCCGCTCGGGCTCAAAGCGGACCGACCAGCCGGAGGGCGGACTGGCCGAGAGTTCCACGTTCAGGGCCGCCGCGGAGCCGTTGTTTTGGACCAGCAACTGGACGGGCGTCTCCCGTCCGGTGTAGACCTGGGTGGAGAGCCGCTCGTCGGGCGTGCGGATGGTCAGGTCCGGTTGACCCGTCACCTCGGCAACGAGGGAGATGCTGGCCTGGCTCTCGCCGCCCACGGCGGCCACCTCAATGGGGTAGGTTCCGGCCGGAATCTGGGTATAGGCCCGGGCCTCAATGCTGATCCGTTTGGACTCGTTGGCCCCCACCGGCAGGCTGGTCACGTCCTGGCCCATATATCTGAAGGAAACCAGGAAGCCCTGCGGTGCGTTGGCCTGCAGGTTGACGGTGGTCTCTTCGTCCCCCTCGTTTTTCAGGGTGGCGTCGTAGCGGAAAGTAGTGGTGGCGGCTCCCCGCAGAGTGGGCAGGTCTACCGATAGGCTGAGACGGGGTGGGAGTTTGGCCGCCACGGTCAGTTCCAGCGGGAACTCCGCCGATACTCCTTCCCCGCGGGCGGTTACCGTCCAGCGGTACGTATCGCCGGCAACGGTTTCCGGCACCACCACCCGCAGGCTAACGGAGGCATCCTTGCCCGGCTCTACATAGACGGCGCGCACCACATTGCCGCCGCCCCGGAAGGAAGCCTCCCAGCCCTCCGGAAGCCCCCGGAGGTCCAGGTAGACGGTCTGCGAGGTAGAGGCTGTGAGCCGGAGGGTGAGATTGTAGGTGACCGTCTCCCCTCGTTCAGCGACCCGGGCAGGGTAATCACAGAAGAGAAGCAGACCCTGCCCCTCCTGAGCACGAGCCGGGAATGGCCCGGCAAGGGCGATCAGGGAAACCAGCAAAAAAAGAACCGCCCAGTTTCGTCTCACTTTTCACCTCCATAAAAAGGATGTGCAGGTATTACGAGCGAACCAAGCGGTGATATAGATATTATCGGTTGTATGTAGCAGCGGCAAATTATAGCACTTTAGCCCCAAAAGTCAAGGGTGGTTCTTTCTGAGGTTCGGATATGGGTTGGGACATCTGCGCTCTTTCCTGCTCTCACCCCACCCTTGCCCCCTTCTCCCCCCGTTTCGGGGGGAGAAGGGGAGTAAGGGGGATGAGGGAGCAGATTCCTCGCCCGGCGGTTCACTGTCAGGCTCATGATGCAAAGCCCCCGGGGGCTTTAAAAGAGCCAGAAGGGCTTTGCCCTTTGAGCCCGGACGTAAACGTCCGGGCACTCCTACTACTACGGCCGCGCGCTCCGCAGCACCAGCGGCAGGTATATCCGGTACCGCCGCTCGGTTGTAAAGGTCGCGCTGGCGGACCCGCTCCCGGCGTTGTCGGAGACGAAGGAGGCGGTGTTGACAACGGCGTTATAGAGGCCGGGGTCGGTGCCGAGGGTGGCCGTGAAGGCCAGCCGCACCTCTGCGCCACCCGCCACCGTTCCCGTCCAGGTGATGATGCCGCTCTGGTAGACCGCGCCGCTCTGCTGCACCCACCCGCCGAAGGACACTTCCGCAGGCAGCGCGTCCGTCAGCACCACACCTATGGCATCCCCGCCTCCGCTGTTGGAGAGGACCACGGTGTAGGTCACCACCCCGCCCGGCGGGAC
>DAOTWK010000129.1:0-10564 GCA_034435815.1 Anaerolineae bacterium
CGCACCAGCAGGACGATGCCGTTGGGAAACTCGTGGCGGAGGATGTCTTCAGGACCAGGAATAGACATAGGCACTCCAAGCAAAGAGAGGATGGTTGTACCAGGGGCGAAGCCGCGCCACCACCATCCTCCCGTCCATTCATCCACCCAGGTACGCCTCTTTCACCCGGGGGTTATCCATCAGTTCCTGGGAGGTACCTGCCAGGGTGATGGTCCCGGTCTCCAGGACGTAGCCCCGGTGGGCCAGTTTGAGGGCCTGGCGGGCGTTCTGTTCTACCAGCAGGATGGTAGTTCCGGCGGCGTTGATTTCCCGCAGGACGTCAAAAATCTCCCGCACCAGCACGGGCGCCAGCCCCATAGATGGCTCGTCCAGGAGCATCAGCCGCCCACCGCGCATCAGCGCCCGCCCCACCGCCAGCATCTGCTGCTCGCCACCGGAGAGGGTGCCCGCCAACTGATTCCGCCGTTCTGCCAGACGGGGGAAGAGGGAGAAGACCCGCTCGTAGGCCTGCTGAATCTCCTTCGGGTCCTTCCGTCCCCAGGTGGCCAGTTTCAGGTTCTCCTGCACCGTCAGGTTGGCGAAAATCCCTCGGCCCTCCGGCACGTGGGAGATGCCCATAGCCGTCACCTCATGGGGCGGGACGGTGCGCAGGTCCACTCCCTCAAAGATGATGCTCCCCTGCTGGATGGGCACCAGGCGGGAGATGGCTCGCAGAGTGGTGGACTTCCCCGCCCCGTTGGCCCCGATCAGCGTGACAATTTCCCCGCGCCGCACCTCAAAGGAAATCCCTTTGAGCGCGCGGATCACCCCGTAGGAGACATGCAGGTCCTGTACCGAGAGAACCACACCGTCTGTGGTCTGTGGTCTGTCGTCCATCATGCGACGGCCTCCTCCCCCAGATAGGCCTCAATGACCCGGGGGTTGTTCTGGATTTCCGCCGGGGTGCCCTCAGCGATGGTCTCGCCGAAGTCCAACACTTTGATCCGCTCGCAGATGCCCATCACCACCCGCATCTGGTGCTCAATCAGGATGATGGTCAGGTCAAACCGCCGCCGAATCCACTGGATGAGTTCCATCAAATCGGCAATCTCGCCAGGGTTCATCCCAGCGGCGGGTTCGTCCAGGAGCAACAGGCGGGGCTCCGTCGCCAGCGCGCGGGCAATCTCCAGCCGCCGCTGCAGGCCATAGGGGAGGCTGGAGGCAACCCAGGTAGCCTGTTCCGAAAGCCCCATCAGGCCCAGGAGTTCCAGTGCCCGCTCCCGAATCTCCGCCTCTTCCCGGATGTACGTTGGCAGGCGGAACATCGCGTCCATCAGCCCGTATCGGGTGCGGGCGAAATGGGCAATGCGGACATTATCCAGTACCGTCAGGTCCTTGAAGAGGCGGATGGTCTGGAACGTTCGGGCGATGCCCAGGGAGACAATCTGGTCGGGCCGTTTGCCCACCAGATTATGCCCGTTGAAGAGAATTTCTCCCTCCGTGGGGCGGTAGACGCCGGTGATGAGGTTGAAGACCGTCGTCTTGCCCGCGCCGTTGGGGCCGATGATGCCGACCAGTTCCCCCGGCTCCAGGTCCAGGTTGAAGTCGTGGACGGCGCGCAGGCCGCCGAAGTAGTGGGTGAGTCCCCGAATCTGTAGTACCGGCATATTGCCCCTCCGTCAATCCGAGGATCCGCCGACCGGAGCCGGTGCGGCGACGGCTTCTCTCTTCCGCCGAATCCGCTCCATCAGGGCCGCGATGGTCTCTATTCGCTCCTCCCGAGGGACCAGGAAGCGCCATTCCCGCATGCCCATAATCCCGTAGGGACGGAAAATCATCAGCAAGACCAGCAGCAGCGGGCCGACCACCCACCGCCAGACCTGCAGCGGCCGCAGCAACTCCAGCAGTACTGTGTAGACCGTTGCGCCCAGAATGGAGCCGCCCAGACTGCCGATGCCGCCCAAGTAGACCATCACCAGCACGTCTGTGGACTTCAGGATGGAGAAGGAGCGGGGGTTAATGAACTGGATGACATGGGCAAAGAGCCCACCAGCGATTCCGGCGAAGAACGCAGCGACGACGAAAACGGTGATTTTCACCTTCCGGGTATCCACGCTGACCAGCGAGGAGGCAATCTCATCCTCCCGAATGGAGAGGGTGCCCCGTCCGAAGTTGGAATAGACTAGGTTGCGCAGGAGATAAATCGTGATCACGACCCAGACATAGACCCACGCGACGGAGGTCAACTTCTGCATCCCCATAAAGCCCCGGGGGCCGCCGATGGCTTCTATGTTCTCCAGGACGCTCTTGACAATCATGTTCCAGGCCAGGGTGACGATGGCCAGGTAGTCACCCCGGGTGCGGAAGGAGGGGAAGGCGATAACCAGGCCCGTCAGACCAGCCGCCAGTCCGCCAATCAGCAGGGCAAGAGGAAATAGGTATGGGATATACTCCCCCAGTCCCCAGCGGGGGAAGACCCACACCGTCAAGATGGAGGCAACGTAGGCGCCAACGGCCATAAATCCGGCATGGCCCACGGAGAACTCCCCCATATACCCGTTCACCAGATTGAGGCTGGCCGTCATAATGATATTGATGCCCACGTAGATGAGCACCTGCTGCCAGTAGAGGTTGACAAAAGAGGGAGCGAACAGGGCGATGATGAAGAAGACAGCCAGCAGCACCAGCAGGGTCCAGCGGCGGACCGGCAGGGGGAGCCATTCGTACACGGCGCGAAGGGGTGCCAGGACACGAGAGAGGAAAGAGAGCGATGGTCGTTTCATACCGGCCTCCTCACACTTTTTGCGCCACCGGGCGGCCCAAGATGCCGTAGGGGCGGAAGATGAGCAAGAGCAGGAGCAATGAGAAGGCAACGAAGTCCCGGTAGGTGGAGGCGGGCAGGATGACCGGGGTGAAAATCTCCACGAACCCCAGGATGTAGCCGCCAATCATGGCTCCTCGAATGTTGCCGATTCCGCCGACGACAGCGGAAATGAAGGCCCACCAGCCGATGCGGATACCCATATACGGGTCCACCGTGTAGACCATCCCGAAGAGCGTTCCACCAATGGCAGCGATAGAGGCGCCGATAGCAAAGGTGATGGAAATAATGCGGTCCACCGGCACGCCCATCAGCGGGGCGGTGAATTTATCCCAGGAGACGGCCCGCATGGCCATTCCCACCATCGTCCGGCGCACGATGGTATCCAGGAGCAACATCACCACCGCGGAGACAGCGATGATGATGATCTGGACATTGGAGAAAGCGACGCCCCCCACCGTGAAGGTCTGCACGGGGAAGAATTTGGGAAGGAAGCGGGGGTCGGGACCGATAGTCGCCAGGGTGAAGTTTTCCAGAAAGAGGCCTACTCCCAGGGCGGTGATGACGGCGGAAACACGCGGCGCCTGACGCAATGGCTTGTAGGCGAACCGCTCAATCAGCACGGCCAGCAATGCCGTGGCGAACATAGCGGCCAGCATAGTCAGCACGAAGACGAAGATGCCGGGCAGATGGAGAAATTGGCTTATCAGCGCCGTGCCGACGAAGAACGCCACATAAGTGCTGACCATAAAAATGTCGCCGTGGGCAAAGTTGATGAGCCGGATGATGCCGTAAACCATCGTGTAGCCCAGAGCGATCAGCGCGTAGACGCTGCCCACCTGCAGGGCGTTTAGGACCTGCTGGATCAGAGTTTGCATTAGCTACTTCCCCCTTGGAAGGATAACCGAATCAATGGGAGGGGGAGAAGGGAAAATCCCCTCTCCCCCCAGAGAGTCCCCCTATGCCCGCCCCACTGTGAATATGCCAGGCACTTTCCGAAGTGCCTGGCACATTGGGGGCAACCCTACGGCTGGGCCGTGGTGTAGTAGACGAACTTTCCACCTTTGATCTGCAGGACGACGGCGCTCTTCACCGGGTCACCGGTGCCCTTGAACTGCAGGATGCCGGTGACGCCCTCATACCGGGAAACGCTGTGCAGGGCTTGGTTAACCGCCTCCCGGTCAATCTTTCCGGCGGCCTGGATGGCCTGGAAGGCCAGACCGAAGGCGTCGTAGGTGAGCGCGGCCACGTCGTCCGGGGTCTTGCCATACCTAGACTCGTAGGCCTTGATGAAGGCCTGGGCCTTCGGCGTAGCGATGTCCGCCGCGTAGTGAGTGGTGAAGAAGTAGCCCTCGCAGGCGGCGCCGCAGAGGTCAATGAGTTCGGTAGCCCCCCATGAGTCGCTCCCGAAGATGACCCCTTTGAAGCCCAGTTTGTGCGCCTGCTGGACCTGCAGCGGCACCTCGGTATAGTAGTTGGGCAGGAAGAGGGAGTCGGCGCCGCTCTGGATAATCTTGGTCAACTGGGCGGAGAAGTCCTTATCGCCGGTGGTGTAGGTCTCAAAGGCCACCACCTGGATACCGTTCTCCTCCATCGTCCGCTTGAAGATTTCGGCGATCCCCTTGTTGTACTCAGAGGCGACGTCGTAGAGAACGGCCGGCTTCTTGCTGCCCAGTTCGGTCATGGCGAACTTCGCGGCGACAACGCCCTGGAAGTCGTCAATAAAGCAGGCCCGCATCACGTACTTCTTGGGCTGACCCGTGGTGGCATCAATGGTGGTCTTGGGGTTGGTGGACCAGGGGGAAATCATGGGCATCTTGTTGGCCTCGGCCACCTCGGCGGCGGGGATGGCATTGCGGCTGGCATTGGGGCCGATCATCAGGAGGACGCCTGCAGCATTCAGTTTCTGCGCGGCGGCGGCAGCGGACTCTGCCTTATCTTCATTGTCCTCAATAAGGAGTTCAATCTTATACTTCTTCCCGCCGACCTCCAGCCCACCGGCATTGTTGATCTCCTCCACCGCCAGTTCGGCTCCGTTCTTGCAGGAGGCCCCAACCACGGGAACGCCGCCGGTCAACTCCGCGTTCAGCCCGATTTTGATCGTTTCGGGCCCCTTGGGCCGGCACGCAGTGACCAGAAGGCCCATCACAACCACCAGAGCCATAAGCAAAGTGAGGCGTTTCATCGTAGCGTTCTCCTTTCTCTATAAACGTGGCTGGCGGAACAATAAAAATATAGAGTCAGGGGCGAGCATGAACAGGGGACACTCTTACGGCAGACTGTTGATATAAGTATAACCCTAACATTGGTTTTGTCAAGCAAAACACCTCGCAGTGCAGTGTGGCACAGGCTATTAACCTGTCCATACAGGCCTGACGGCCTACGCCACGTTGTCTACAAGCGGGCAGACACCACGTAAATTCCCAGAGAACCGGCATTCTTTGCAGAGACTGGACAACTATCCAATTTCTGGTACACTTTGGGAGAATATGGTGACCAAACGACAACTGGGTATTTTTCTCTCCACTATCGCTGTCCTGGTCCTGCTCTGGATTGGGGTCATAGACCGCATCGGGATGGGGGAGTGGGGTGGTTTTGGGCCGCTCCAGCGAATCGGCCTGGGTGGCGGCCTGCTCCTGCTGGTCGTCGGCTTCATCCTGATCCGCATCGGCAACCGCCCGGCATGAAGAATCGCAGAATCCTATAATCAGCAAATCCGTAATTCGCTGATTCTATGATTCTGCTTCCTGGAGGCAAAGATGGCTGTCATTGGGAAAATCGCCGTCATCGGGGGCGGCAGCACCTACACGCCGGAACTGGTGGATGGCTTCATCGTCCACCGGGATAAGGTGCAGGTAGAAGAAATCGCGCTCCACGATATAGACGCGGAGCGGCTGGAGGTCGTCGGCGGGCTGGTGGAGCGGATGGTTCGCCACGCTGGCCTCTCCACCCGCATCACGCGGACGACGGACCGCGCGGCGGCACTGGAGGGTTCCGCCTTCGTCGTCTCCCAAATTCGGGTGGGCGGGATGGCCGCGCGCATCCGGGATGAGAAAATCCCGCTGGCCCACGGCGTCGTCGGGCAGGAAACCACCGGGCCAGGCGGCACGCTGAAGGCCTGGCGCACCATCCCCGTCGTGCTGGATATTGCGCAGGATGTGGAGCGGCTGGCACCGGACGCCTGGTTTATCAACTTCACCAACCCCTCGGGCATTATCACGGAGACGCTGCTGAAGCACACCCCCCTGAAGGTCGTGGGGCTCTGCAACAACCCCATCAACTTCACTCGCCTCATTGCTGGCCTCTTTGGTGTGCCCGATGAAGCGGTCTTTCTGGAATGGGTGGGGCTGAACCACGTCAACTGGATTCGGCGGGTCTACGTGGGGGGCCGGGACGTTTCCGCCGACCTAATGACGAAGGTGCGGGAGGGGCTCCCCTTCTACCCCTTTGACGCCGACCTGGTGGAGGCGCTGGGCGTCTTCCCCACCTGGTACCTACAGTATTACTACCATCCCGACCGGAAGGTGGCGGAGATGCACCAGGCGGGGAAGACGAGAGGCGAAATGGTCGCAGAGGTGGAGCGGGGCCTGCTCCAGACGTACGCCGACCCTGCGCTGGTGGTCAAGCCGCCGGAACTGAGCCAGCGGGGCGGCGCGCTCTACTCCGAGGCAGCGGTGCGGCTCATCCTCTCGCTGGTGCTGGACCGGCGGGACGTGCAGATTGTGGACGTCCGCAACGGCGGCGCCATCCCCGACCTCCCCGCCGACGGGGTGGTGGAAGTCCCCTGCATCGTCGGAGCCCATGGCATCACCCCGCTACAGATGGGGCCGCTCCCGGAGACGGTCCGCCCCCTCTGCCAGACGGTGAAAGCATGGGAGACCTGGACGGTGGAGGCCGGAGTGACCGGCTCCCGCCGTGCAGCGCTGCTGGCGATGACCACCAACCCGCTGGTGCGCTCCGTGGACCTGGCCCGGACGCTTCTGGAGGAGATGCTGGAGGCCAACCGGGAGTATCTGCCCCAATTTTTCTAAGGTCGCAGGGAGCAAGGAGCAGGGAATACACGATGAGCGAAAACCGGCTGCCCGAGTTTCTCCGTCCTCTCTTCTGGGACGTGGACTTTGACCCGTTGCGCATCCCCGGCCACGAGCGATATATGATTGAGCGGATTCTGGAGTTAGGGAACGACACGGCTGTCCGCTGGGCTTGGCGCACTTTTGGCCCTGAAGCCATCGCGCAGACCGTGCGTCGGAGCCGGGCTATCTCGCCGAATACGGCCAGCCTCTGGGCACTCATCCTCAGAATTCCCCGAAAGAGCATCCGATGTTTCTCCAGACGCTTCCGGATCACGTCCAGGCCCTTCTGAAGCAGTTGGGGACGTTGCCAACCCTTGCCCGCTTCTATCTGGCCGGTGGAAGCGCCCTCGCCCTGCATCTGGGGCATCGGATTTCGGTGGACCTGGATTTCTTCACGCCAAATGAGTCTTTATGACAGGCAACCCGCCGCCAACACCTTCTATGATCAGGAGCACCATGTGGCTTTGCGACCTGCACACGCATACGGCCTACTCCCGGGATTGTCTGGTCTCCCCGAAGCGATTCTTGGAAGCATGCCGCCGGAAAGGGCTGGACCGGGTCGCGGTGACCGACCATAACACCATCGCAGGCGCGCTGCGGCTGAAGGAAATGGACCCGGAGCGCATTATCGTGGGCCAAGAGATTCGCACGACGTGCGGCGAACTTATCGCCTACTTCCTGACCGAGACGGTCCCACCAGACCTCCCGCCTCGGGAGGCCATTGCGGCGGTGCGGGCACAGGGAGGTGTCGTTGGCATCTCCCATCCCCTGGACCGGGCCCGGCGGGAGGCTATGGGCCGGGCCGAGGTAGAGGCCCTGCTGGAGGAGGTGGACTTTCTGGAAGGACTCAATGCCCGATGTCTCTTCGCGGCCGACAACTGGGCCGCCCAGGCCCTGGCCCGGGCCCGCAACCTCCCCGTGACCGCCGGAAGCGACGCCCACTCCCTCTGGGAACTGGGCCGAGCAGTAACCTGGATGCCGCCCTTTAACTCACCGGCGGCGTTTCTGGAGGTGCTGCGGTCGGCCCGGATAGAGGGCCAGGTCTCTCCGGCGTGGGTTCATACCCTCTCCACCCTGGCAAAAATCTTCCGCCGGATCGGACTGGCCTCGCCCCCGCGAGGGTGGGGCTCTGCAACCTGCGCCCTGTGACCTGCGCCCGGTTCAAAAGGAGGCCCAATTGGAAACCTTGCTCGCCATACTGACCATCCTCGTTCTGGCCGTCGTGCCCATGCTCCTCTACGCGCTGTTCCTCTGGTGGATGGACCGCTACGAGAAGGAGCCACTGGGCTTGATTCTGGCCGCGTTCCTGTGGGGTGCTATCCCTGCCATTATCCTGTCCCTCATCGCCCAAATCATCCTGGACATCCCGGTCTCTGACCTCCTCGGCTCCGGCCTGGGGACCGAACTGGTTGGGGCCAGCCTGATCGCCCCCATCACTGAGGAACCGTTCAAGGGACTCATGCTACTCCTTCTTCTCTGGTTCTTCCGCCGGGAGATAGATACGCCGGTGGACGGCATCCTCTATGGAGGGCTGGTCGGCTTCGGGTTCGCCACCACCGAAAACTTCTTTTACTTTCTGAGCGCCTACGAAATGGGCGGGATGGGAAGAGTGCTGGAACTGGCCTTCTTCCGCGCCGTCCTCTTCGGTCTGAACCACGCACTCTTTTCCGGATGCACCGGTCTGGGCATTGCGCTGGCGCGCACATCCCCCCGCCGGAACGTCCGCATCACCGCCCCGTTCATTGGCCTGGCAGCCGGAATCACCCTCCATGCCCTCCACAACTTCGGCGCCACCATCTCCAGCCTGACCTGCTGGGCATTGCTGGTCAGCCTGGCCTCGGACTGGGGCGGTGCCCTGGCGCTGCTGGGCCTGCTCATCTACTTCTCCATCCGCGAGCAGCAAATCCTGGCCCGCTATCTGACCGATGAGGTAGAGAAGGGGACAATTGCACCGGAGGACTACCCGGTCATCTGCTCCTACTGGCGCCGGATGGGGCAACGACTGGAAGCCCTGTTGCGGGGAGAAATAAGCCGCTGGCGGCGCCTGGGTACGTACTACCGGCTGGCCTCCGAACTGGCCTTTGCCCGGCACCATCTGGCGACCGTTGGCAGGGAGGAGGGGGCCATTCGGCGGATTAACTCACTGCGCCGGGAATTGCAACAGATTCGCGCAACCCTTTAAGCCTATAGCGAACTGATGAGCGGGATAGAGCCTCCGCCGGGCACTCGCATCGCCCGGGCCGCCACCCAGGTCATGGCCCTTTTTGTGCTCTCCCGGGCGCTGGGACTGGCCCGGGAGATGGTCATCGGGGCGATTTTCGGCACCCGCGCAGAGTATGACGCGTACCTGGCCGCTGCGCGCATCCCGGACCTGCTGTTCTCCCTGATGGCGGGAGGAGCGCTGGCCTCGGCCTTTATCCCCACTTTCGCCGGATACTTCGCCCGCGAAGACGCCGAAGGCGGGTGGCGGTTAGCCAGCGCAGTGGTCAACCTGGTGCTGGTCGCGCTCATCCTGGCCGCAGGCCTGGCCTGGGTAATCGCCCCGGCCCTGGTATCAACCATTCTGGCCCCCGGATTCCCGCCTGCCCAGCAGACCCTCACCGTCTCCCTGATGAGGACGATGCTGCTGGCTCCCATCCTCTTCGGAGTGAGCGGCGTCGTCATGGGAATTCTCAACACCCGCCAGCATTTCGTCCTCCCCGCGCTGGCCCCCAGTCTCCTGAACCTCTCCCTTATTGCAGCGGCATGGCTTCTGGCATCCCGAATGGGTGCCCGCGCGCTGGCGTTGGGGTACGTCATCGGCGCAGTCCTGCACCTGACGGTCCAATTGCCTGCGCTGCCCCGGGTGGGAGCCCGCTATCATCCCGTCTTCACCCTGCGCGACCCCGGCGTGCGGGAGGTGCTGCGGCTGATGGCCCCCCGCGTCCTGGGACTGGCGGCGGTCCACCTGAACTTTTTGGTCAATACAAACATCGCCTCTCGCCTGGGGGAAGGGGCCGTCTCGGCACTGAACTACGCCTGGCTGCTGATGCTCCTGCCCCAGGGGGTTTTTGCCCAGGCCGTAGCAACGGCGGCGTTCCCGACTTTCGCCGACCAGGCCGCCCGGGGGGAGCGGGAATCTATGCGCCACACCCTGGTAACAACGCTCCGGATTGTCTTTTTTGTCACCATCCCGGCGGCGGTGGGGCTGTTAGTGTTGCGGCGACCGCTGGTCGCGTTGCTCTTTGAGCGGGGAGCATTTCAGGCCTCCTCCACCGACGCGGTGGCCTGGGCACTGGCCTTCTACGCCCTGGGGCTGGTGGGGCATGCGGGGGTGGAGATTATCGTCCGCGCCTTCTACGCGCTCCACGACACCTGGACGCCGGTGTGGGTGGGCATACTGGCGATGTCGCTCAACGTGGGGCTGAGCCTGACTTTACCGGTCGGATTCGCCCGGATGGGGTTGCCCCCCTACGGAGGACTGGCGCTGGCAAACTCTATCGCTACCCTGTTAGAGATGGGCGGGTTGCTGGCGCTGCTCCGCCCCCGCCTGGGTGGTCTGGAGGAGCAGACGCTGGGAGCATCGGTGGCGCGCAGCGGGC
Organism: Anaerolineae bacterium; assembly: GCA_034435815.1. Classification (GTDB taxonomy): domain Bacteria; phylum Chloroflexota; class Anaerolineae; order B4-G1; family DUEL01; genus SpSt-77. The sequence goes on from DAOTWK010000129.1 coordinate 10,455, forward strand.
TGGCCGCTGGAGCGATGGGGCTACTGCTGGGGGTCTGGCAGGGGGTGCTCCCAGGGGCATCCGGAGCGGTGATGGGGGCCGGCGGCATCCTGCTGGGGGCCGGGGGCTAT
>DAOTWK010000130.1:0-3923 GCA_034435815.1 Anaerolineae bacterium
GCCCCGGTGAGCGAGGTCACCATAATCACCGGCACGTCCTTCAACTCCGGGTCCTGCGCCATCTCCCGGCTCACGTCCAAACCATCCAGGATGTAGGACATCATAATGTCCAGCAGGACCAGGTCCGGCTTTTCCTTCCGCATCACCCGCAGCGCCTGCTGTCCACTGGCCGCTGTCACCACTTCGTACCCCTTCCCGCGCAGAATCCGTTGCGTCAGGTTGACGAAATCCGGGTCGTCGTCTACTATCAGGATTTTTGCCATTTTCGCCTCCTTTACCACAAAGGACACAAATGGTACACGAAGAGGCCGGCAGCGCAGGCAAACTGCCTGCGCTGCCGAGTTCTTCGTGGTTTTTAGTGATGGGCGGCTTCCCGCTTCTTCGCCTCCCAGATTTCCATCGCCCGCTTCGGGCCGTAGAACCACTTCGCATGGTGCTCCGCAGCGTAATCCGCCGAGGTCACCCCGAAGCGCATGCTCACCAGCCCGGCCCACATCAGCGGGTGGGCCACCGCCAGGTAGAGATGCACCAGGAACATACAAACCGAGACAATCATCGCCAGGTCGTGAAAGACCACCAGCCACCGGAATATCTCCGGCGGAATCACTCCCTTGCCGAACCACATCGGCACTCCTGTGATGCCGAAGACGAACCAGGCAACGATCATCACCAGCCCGTTCATCTTCTCCCCGGCGTTGAAGCGGCCCTGCGGCGGCATCGCCTCGTGTTTACCCAGCAGATAGTAGGCGGGGGCGCCCTTCAGCCAGCCGATGTCATCCTTGTTGGGCATAAACTCCCGGATGTTCAGCAGCAGCCGGCGGGGCTGGATGATGAAGTAGACGATGGGCAACAGGCCAAAGATGACCGCCGCAATCCGGTGGACCAGCCGGATCAACAGGCCCGCCTCCCCCTGGGCCAGCGGTTGCAGGAAGGGGAAGTAGAGAATCATCCCGGTAATGGCCAGGGGGACGAAGGTAGCGGTGTGGAGCCAGTGGCCCAGCCGCTCCATAAAGGTATACTTGGGAATCCACTGGATGGTGATGGCTTCCGCTTTGCCTTTGAGTTGGACGGTCATTTCACTTCCTCCATCCGAATCCTGCGGCGGACAAAGAGGAAAACGCCCAGAATGCCCAACAGGGTCGCACCGAAGGCCACGTTGCCCAGCGGCTGAATCACCCGCTGCCAGGCCCGGGCAAAGGTCGGCGTCTTGGGAGCCGATGGCAGGCCATACTGTTCCGGCTCATCCAGAAGAATACTCAGCCGATGCAGGCCTCCCGCCTCGTTTTCGCCGTAGATGCGGGCGTTCATCCCCTGGGACTGCAACTCGGCCACCCGCGCCCGGGCCTTTTCCAGCAGTTCCCCTCGCCGGCCCCAGATCAGCGCCTCTACCGGGCAGACCTCCGCGCAGGAGGGCCCGCCAATCCCCGCCCAGAGGCGGTCCTGGCAGAAGGTGCACTTGGCCGACTTCGCCTCTCCGGTCAGCAGGTTGACGACCTGCAGATGCGGGACACCATAGGGGCAGAACTGGGTGCAGTAGCCGCAGCCATTACATTTATCCCGGTCCAGCAAAACGAACCCCAGCGGGTCGTGTGCGAGCGCGCCGGTCGGGCAGACCTCCACACAGGCCGCATCGGTACAGTGCATACACTGGTAGTTGAAGAAGTGCCAGCCGACCTCCGTCCGCCGGAGTTTGATGATATTCCAGGTGATGGCGGAGAGGTCCCGGGGGGATTCGTAGATGCTCAGCGGGTCGGTGCTCTCGTTGGGCAGTCGGTTCCACCGCTTGCAGGCCATCTGGCAGGCCTTGCAGCCGACACATTTGACTGGGTCGTAGAGAATCGCAACTTCGTCGGGAGGGGCAGCGCGGGTCGCGGCGGCAGAACGGGCGCCGGCCAGCGAGATACCCAGCCCCAGCGCGGAGAGGCCCAGAAACTCCCGACGGCTCATCTTGATTTCGGACTTTTTGCCGTTCACGGTTCACCCCTCCTGGTGGGGTCCATCGCCTTCTGGAGTCTCCCCCAGAGGGCCAACGCCCCACCGCTGTAGTTCCGCCAGAACGTTCCGGATGAGGTTCTCCACCTGAGCGGCGACGGTCGGCGATAACTCCAGCCCCACCTCCAGAGAGGCTGGCTGGACGCCCCAGAGGACCACCTCGGCGGGAGAGCGGCCCAGTAACCGGGCCGCTGCCAGCAGGTCGCTCAGCCCGGCTTGATGAGGGGAATACTTCAGGCTCAGTACAGCGGGAATCTGTTCCCCTTCCAGCCGGGCCACCGTCCCCGGCGGGGCGTCCATCTGGACGGCGTCCACAATCAGCAGTCGGTCCGCGTCCTCCACGTAGGGGAGGAGGTCCAACCCCAGCGTCCCACCGTCCAGGATTTCCACCTCCTGCGGGAACCGGTGCCATTCCCGCAGGAGGCGGATAACGTGGACGCCCACGCCCTCGTCGCTCAGGAGGATGTTCCCCACTCCCAGGACCAGTGTCTTCACGGGCAGGTCCCGTCGTTCAGGCGGATGCGGGTCGTCTCCCGGCCCTGCGCGTCCACCACGTGGATAGCACAGGCCATACACGGGTCAAAGGAGTGGATGGTACGCAGGATCTCTATGGGCCGCTCCGGGTCGGCGATGGGGGTACCCACCAGTGAGGCCTCGTAGGCCCCCGGCTGGCCCTTCGCGTCCCGCGGCGAGCCGTTCCAGGTGGAGGGAACGACGGCCTGATAGTTGGCAATCTTGCCATCCACGATGCGCACCCAGTGACCCAATGCGCCGCGCGGGGCCTCGTGCGGCCCCCACCCCTGCGCTTCCTTCGGCCAGGTCGCCGGGTCCCACTTCTCCCCGTTGTGGACCGCCAGGTCGCCGCGCGCCATATTCTCCGCCAGTTCGTCCACCCAGGCGTTCAGTTGCTCTGCGATCACCAGGGTCTCAATCCCGCGCGCCGCCGTCCGCCCCAGGGTGGAGAAGAGGGCTTCTGGCCCGACCCCCAGTCCCTTCAGGACAGTGTCCACTACTTCTTTCACCCGTTTGTGGCCGGACGCGTAGGCCACCAGCATCCGGGCCAGCGGCCCCACCTCCATCGCCTTCCCGTCGTACCGGGGCGCCTTCAGCCAGGAGTACTTGCCGTTGGTGTTGAGGTACTCGTAGGGTGGCTTGGGGCCGGTGTAGTTGGGAGCGGTCTCCCCATCCCACGGGTGCTTGGCGACGGTATCCCCTTCGGAATACTGGTACCACGAGTGGGCCACATGCTCGGCAACCTTTTTGTGGTCAACCGGGTAGAGGGTGCTCAGGTCCCGGTTGAGGATGACGCCGGCGGGCAGGAAGTAGTTGCCGGCCCGGTCGGGGAACTCGCCGTAGACCAGGAAGTTGCCCAGTCCTTCGCCCAGGCCGGCCCATTCGTCCTTATAGAACGAGGCGATGGCCAGGAGGTCCGGGATATAGACCTGCTGGACGAAGGTCAGGGCCTTCGTGAAGAGTCTCTTCAGAAACGCCAGTTTGTCCGCGTTCAGCGCGGTTTCGCTATCCGGGTCCACGGGAATCGCCACCCCGCCCACCAGATAGGTCTGCGGATGGGGGTTCTTGCCGCCCAGAAGGGCATGGGCCCGGATGACGTCTCGCTGCCAGTCCAGGGCCTCCAGGTAGTGGGCCACGGCCAGCAGATTCGCCTCGGGCGGCAATCGGTAGGCCGGATGGCCCCAGTAGCCGTTGGCAAAAATCCCCAATTGACCACTGCGGACAAAAGCATCCAGTTTTTCTTTGATGGAGCGGAAATAGTCGGGGCTGGAGTTGGGCCAGTCGGAGATAGACTGGGCCAACTGGGCGGTCTTGTTGGGGTCGGCCTTCAGCGCGCCGGTGATGTCCACCCAGTCCAGCGCGTGGAGGTGATAGAAGTGGATAACGTGGTCCTGGACGTACTGGATACCGGCGATCAG
>DAOTWK010000131.1:0-9844 GCA_034435815.1 Anaerolineae bacterium
CTCGTCTGGTTCTCTCGGAGCCTCAATTCCGGGAAAAAGATGTTTTTCGTTGCAGCGGCTCTGCCGCCGCAACGAAAAATTCTTCTTTCAGCCCGAAGGGCTTCGTATTTTGAGCCTCAAAGGGCCATTTCCGACGAAATCGGGACATACCCCCAGGCACTTTTGAAGTGCCTGGCACATACGCAGCGATCTCATCCGGGAATGATGCGGGTGCCCGTCTCACCGCGCAGTGCCCGGGCGATGCTCTCCGGGTTGGTGATGATGGCCTCTTTGCCCCCCGCCTCCAGGAACCAGATAATGGCTTCAATTTTGGGCAGCATGCTCCCTTTGGCAAAGTGGCCTTCAGCAATGTACCGCTTTGCCTCGGAGACGGTCATCACATCTATGGGTCGCTGGTCGGGCTTATTGAAGTTCAGGTACACCTTCTCCACGGCGGTAGAGATGAGGAACAGGTCGGCGCCGATGGAGCGGGCCAGAAGGGAGGCGGCGTAGTCTTTGTCAATGACGGCGGCGACGCCCTTCAAGTCGCCGTTCTCGTCCTCAATGACGGGAATGCCGCCCCCGCCCACCGTGATGGTGACGATGCCCGCGTCCAGCAGCAGCCGCACCGCGTCCAGTTCTACAATGCGCTGCGGGAGGGGGGAAGCGACCACCCGCCGCCACCCTCGGCCGGCGTCCTCCACTACTCTCCAACCTTCTTCTCGTTCCCGACGCCGAGCTTCCTCTTCGGTCATAAAGCCGCCGATGGGCTTGGTGGGGTTCTGGAAGGAGGGGTCGTTCCGGTCCACCACTACCTGGGTGACCACCGTGGCGGCCTGCTTGGGGATGCCCCGCCGCCGGAATTCGTTCTGCAGGTTCTGCTGGAGGGCATAGCCGATGGCCCCCTGGGTATCCGCCCCGCAGACGTCCAGCGGCACCTCATGCATCCCGGCGACCTGATGGGCGATCTCCGAACGGCGGAGGATAAAGCCGACCTGCGGGCCATTCCCGTGCCCGATGGCCACGTCCCAGCCCTGCTCAATCATATCTGCGATGTAGTAACATGTCTCCTTTGCGGCCTGATACTGGTCTTCCACCGTCTGATGGTCTTTGTCTTTAATCAGCGAATTTCCACCAATTGCCACAACAGCCAGTTTTCGCATTGTCACACCTCCTGGGTAATGACCGCTGACGACAGACTGCTCGCCTCTCACCCCCTTGCTTTCCCCCTCCCGCCGCCGAAGGCGAGTGGGAGAGCGGCGGGGGCGAGGGGGTGGGGTGAGGGCGGGAAAGAACGCAGATGTCCCAACTGATGTCCGAACCTCAGATCAAAACATTGTCAGCGCCATGACGGCCTTCTGGACGTGGAGGCGGTTCTCCGCCTGGTCGTAGACCACCGACTGTGGGCCGTCCAGCACCCCGTCGGTGACTTCTATGTTGCGGTCGGCGGGGAGGGGGTGCATGTAGATGGCATCCGGCTTCGCCAGACGGAGTTTCGCCTCGTCCATAATCCAGTGCTGGTACTGGTCCTGGATGCGCTTCCCTTCATCCGGGTCGTTGGTCGTCAGGAGGGGGCCCCAGGACTTGGCGTAGATGATGTCACCACCTTTGCAGGCCTCCTCCATGCCGTTGGGGTCGGCGATAATGTCAAAGGCGGTGCCGTAGCGGCGCGCTTCTGCCTGCGCCTGGGCGACGATATCCGGCATCAGTGCGAACTCCGGCGGATAGGCCAGGGTGATGTCCAGACCGAAGCGGGGCATCTGCAGGATGAGGGATTGCGGCACCGAGATGGGCTTCAGGTAAGAGGCGGCGTAGGCCCAGGAGACGACCAGCCGCTTGCCGCGCAGGTCCCGGCCCTTTTTCTCTATGATGGTCATCAGGTCCGCCAGGCACTGGAAGGGATGGTAGATGTCGCACTGCATGTTGAGGACGGGCACCCGGCTGTAGCGGGCGACCTCGGTAATGTACCGGTTGCCCACGCCCCACTCCACGTGCCGGATGGCGATACCGTCAAAATAGCGACCGAAGATTTCACCGATTTCTTTGGGGGTATCGCCGTGGGCAATCTGGGTGGTCTTGCTCTCTATGAAGGCGGCATGTCCGCCCAACTGGGCCATGCCGGCCTCAAAGGAGCCGCGTGTGCGGGTGCTGGAGAAGAAGAAGAGCATCGCCAGTACCTTATCCCGCAGGTAGGGATGGGATTCGCCCAGGGCCCGCTTGCGCTTCAGGTCAAAAGCCACGTCCAGGACGGTTTCCACTTCTTCTTTGGAGAAGTCCAGGTCGCCAATCAGGTCACGGTTTCTCAGGTTGGTCTGCATGTCTGTCCTCCTGCGAAATACCGAAAAAGGACGGGTGGCGGCGGCGCCGCCACCGCAACCCGTCCCGGTCCCTTATTCCATCGCGCCCAGCACCAGCGCCAACAGGGCCATTCGCACGACCACGCCGTAGAAGGCTTCCTGCCAGTAGCGGGACCAGCGGGTGATGTCCACGTCGGTGGGGATTTCGTCCATGCGCGGGAGGGAATGGAGAAGGATGGCATCCGGCTTGGCCTTGCGCTCCAGCAGTTCGCGGGTGATTTTGTAATTGGCAGGGGTGAGGCCGACCTCGCCTGCGCGCTCGTCGCGGGATTTGGTGTAGTCGGGCTGGACGACGGGCTCCACCAGAATGACGTCGGCATCGCCGATGGCCTGCTCTACGTGCTCCGCTTCCCGAAAGTTCAGGCTGTACTGGCGGAGTTCGGCCTTGAACTCCTCGGTCAGGCTCATCTCCGGCGGGGCGACGAAAGTGATGGGGCAATCAAACTGGGTCAGCGCGTAGGCCAGGGAGTGCATGGTGCGCATGCGCATATCGCCCACAGCCAGCCACTTCAGGCCGTCAATGCGGCCCTTCTCCCGCAGGACGGTGTAGAGGTCGGTCAGAATCTGGGTGGGGTGCTCGCCCCAGCCGTCTCCGGCGTTGATGACGGGGATGGAGGCCCACTTGGCCGCCTCGTGCGGCGCGCCCTGCTGGAAATGGCGCATCACAATCACATCGCCGTAAAACTCCAGCATACGGACGGTGTCTTTGATGGACTCCTGGTAGAAGTCGCCAGCGCGCGTCATCTTGGGGTCGGCGAAGCCAACGACGTGCCCGCCCAGGCGGTGCATGGCGGCTTCATGCGCCAAGCGGGTGCGCGTGGACGGCTGATAGAAGGCCGTCACCAAGGTCTTTTCCTTGAGCATGTCCACGTTGCGGCGGGAGCGGGCGATGGGTTCCATCTTCTGAGCAACCTCAAAGACGTGGAAGAACTCGCACCGCTCAAAGTCTTTCAGGGACAGGATGTCCCGACCGGCAAAACTGCGCATTCTAACCTCCTCATAAATGTTGGAATTGTAACGTTGGGATACCTTGGACAAACACCGGCTTCCGCCGACCTCAAACTTTTGATGAAGGTTCCAAGAAAGGGCCTGCGGAGGCCGAATATCAGCCGCGGGTTCAGGGAGGTGACCCCACCACCTCCCTGAACGGTTGTGTTTTTCCTTGAAATAAGGTCAAGTAGGATGGAAAATTATAACCGGAACATGGGGATTGTCAAGTTGAGGCGAGTTCCTGTTGCTCCATCGTGGGGAGTATGAGGGTAAAGGTGGTGCCTTCGCCGGGCCGGCTCTCCACCCAGACCCGTCCGCCATGTTTCTCAATGATGGACTTCACAATAGAGAGCCCGAGGCCGGTGCCCTCAATATCTTCTGTCTCCGGGCGCTGGACGCGGTAGAACCGGTCAAAGATGTGAGGGAGGTCTTCAGGTGGGATGCCGATTCCGCTGTCGGCAACTCGCACGACAATGTAACCTTCCCGGTACTCTGCACTTACGGCAATCCATCCCCCTTCCCGATTGTATTTCACCGCATTGCTGAGGAGGTTCTCCATCACCCGACGCAGCCGATGGGGATTCCCCCGGATGAGCGGAAGCGGGGTAAGTTCCCACCGCAGGCTCAGCCCCTTCTCTGCGGCAATCTGACGGTAGCCATCCACCACCGCATCTATGACGCTCTCCAGATGGAATGGTTCTGTCTCCATATCAATACTCGCCTCAATGCGGCCCAGTTCCAGCAGGTCACCCACAAGGGCGGTGATGTGGGCTATGCTTCGGCGAATCTTTCCCACGAAATCCTGTTGCTGCTCCGTCAGCGGTCCGACTTTTTCCAGAAGGTCCACATATCCCCGAATCGCGGCCAGGGGGCTCCTCAGGTCATGGGATACGGTGGCCAGAAATTCCGCTTTGAGTCGGTCCAGTTCCTTAATCTGGGTGATGTCGTGCATCATCAGGACATATCCCACGCCCTTTACCGGGGTCAATTGGGCGCTGTAGGTGCGTCCACCTGGAACCCAGACCTCGGCATGATAACTCCTCTGGGCCCGGCTGACTTTCCAGAACAGGTCCAGCAAAGTGTTGTTGGAAATGACCTCATGGACCTTTTTCCCGATGATGTCACCTGTAGGCAACCGTAAGATCGCTATGGCCGCAGGATTGCAGAGGAGAACACGCATCTCGGGATCCAGAATGATGATCAGTTCTTCGGTCGCGTGAAGAACGGCCTCCAGTTTGCGCCGCCCTGTCTCCGTCTCGTCATAAAGACGGGCATTTTCCAGCGCGATGGCGGCATAGTCGGCCAGGGCGCAGAGGAGACGGACGTCGTGGGGGGTGAAGGAGCGGGCTTTTTCCCGATTTATAACGCCCAGGAGTCCAAAGATGCCCCGTTCCGGCGTACGGAGGGGAGCGTAAATGAGAGAGTGGACCAGGTATCCAGTAACGACCTTCGGCTGTCCCTCGGTAATGAGCAAAGGCTCACCACTCTGGAAGACTCGCCCGGCGAGGGAGTCCTGCACAGGGATGCGGAGTTTGCGCGCCTGCTTCTCGTCCACGTTTTTTGCGGCCCGAAGTATCAGTTCGCCCGTCTTCGGGTCCAGCAGAAGGAGCAGGCCCTCTTCGGCCCGGGTCAGGAAGACGGCAGCTTCTACGACGCGAGGCAGTACAACTTCCAGGTCCAGCCGGGATGTGACGGAGCGTCCAATGGAGTAGAGGGTATTCAGTTCCTGAAGTTGCTGCTGGAGTCGGCGGTTCGCTTCCTCCAGTTGAGCGACCAGTTGGTCCCGTTCCCGGCGCAGGCGGACTTCGGTCAGGGCCCGATCGATGGCCCGGGCCATCTCATGGGGCTCAAAGGGCTTGATGACGTAATCCCGTATGCCCAAACGGAAAGCCTGAACAGCCAGGTCCTCGGAGCCGAACGCGGTCATAAAAATCACTGGAACCTGGATGCCCTGGTCCCGCATAGTCCGGAGGACCTGGATTCCGGTCATCCCGGGCATCTGCTCGTCCAGAATCAGGAGATCCGGGCTGGCCTCCACCAGCAGCCGGAAACCGTCCGCGCCGTTGTTGGCGGTCAGCACCCGGTAACCGGCGGGTTCCAGGATGAGGTTAGCGATGATGTCGCGCACCTCGTTACTATCGTCTACAACCAGTACTCTTTCTCCAGCCAAGGGACTCCTTCTAAGATTGTACCGTACTGCACGGATTTTCGCAGGATATTTTGTTCATGGATGGCGCGGACGGCCGGGCTTGTTGCAGCCGACAGCCTGCGCCCCTCCCGCTGTACTCCGACGATTCGCGGTATTTTCGGTTCGGTGACAGGAATCACGCAGTTGCTATCGCTTTCAACCAATGGAGCGAACAGATTGGTCATCTGGTAGAGCAAGATCTCCTGCCCGCGCGAGGAGTGCGTAACTTCTCTCAGCGAGTCGCGCTCAGAGCGACCCCTGAAGCGGAAGCAACAGTCGGTTCGGATAGGCGGAGGACCTGCCCGTTCCACCAGAGCCAGAGGCCGATGTCTCCGTCCAGGTCCCCGTCGCTGCGGGGAGCAAAGACCAGCGTGGTAGGGCGTCCCTCTGCTCCGGCGTCTTTGAGGCGGAAGGCTACCGGTCGGGCGCTGTAGCGAGTCAGCGGGTACTGGGGCCCCAGAACGGTCATGCCAGTACGGGCCCGGGGGTCCACAGCGGCCAGGGTTGCCACCCAGGGACCTTCAGCAGGGAGGCCCATGCGGACCGCCACCGCCCGCGCGTAGTGGAGCAGGGTATCTTCGGCGTAGCGGCGCGGTCCAGAGAACTGGACCTGCTCCCAGCCACCGTTGTAGGCCGCCAGCGCCAGGTAAAGGTCTCCCCGGGCCTGCCGGATGACGATGGAAAGGGTACGGGTGCCCCAGAAGACATTCAGGGCGGGGTCCTCCAGTTCCCGGGCGGTGGGACGCCAGGAGAAACCGGCCTCTTTGGGCATCACCCCCATCAGCCCAACGGCCCCTGCCAGACTGTGCAGGTGTGGGCGCCCCAGCGATTCGGTCCAGATGACCGCCGCGATGAAGTCCGGGTCCATCCTGCGCCGCCCGGCCTCTTCCAGGATAATAGGCTCCCAGCGAGCCACGGCCGGATGCCAGTAGGGGGAAAGGACCGACTTCTGGGCCGGCGCGAGGGGTGGCGTGGGATCGGCGAAGGCCACCTGGGGAAGAAGGGCCAACGACCCCAGCAGGACCAGGGTGCTAATTCTAGCTCGGATGAAACGAATTTTTGTCTCGGGGGCGATGTTCATTCCTCCGGGTGGTTACCCTTTTCTCTCTAACTATAGCCGAAACAGGATAGATGTCAAGTTGCGAGACTTTATTCCGTCTTCAGTGCTTCCCAGAAGCAGCGGGGCAGAGTAAACAGGGCCTGGTGGATGCGGCCGTCATAGTAGCGGAGTTTCTCCCTTGCACACCGTTGGGAGAGGCGAGATTCTACCTCCTCCGACGTCAGGTCGCGCGGGTCATGGACATCCGAAGCCACGATGAATCCCCATGGCTCCGCAAACGAGGCAATCTGGATAGAGCAGGGTGCCAGTCGTCCAAAGACGGTGCTCATCATCCGGTAAATGCGAGCAAACAGGTTGATGAAGGTGCCAGTGCTCCCCGACTGGTTCACCAGAATCCCCCCGGGTTTGAGACACCGATGCAAAGCCTGAAACATCTCCCGACTGAGCAGTGGTTCGGACGGGGTACCCGGTTCCGGCTCTGTCAGATCGGAAATGATAACATCAAACCGGTCCCGGGTCTCCTGGAGGTAACGAACCGCATCTTCTATCCGCACCTCGGCCCGAGGGTCGTCAAATGCACCGTCGCTCCACTCCGGGAGGTAGCGACGGCTGATTTCTATCACCTGAGGGTCAATATCCACCATCACCGCCCGTTCCACGGCCCGGTGGCGCAGAACTTCGCGAAGGGTGGCCCCTTCCCCCCCGCCGAGGATCAGCACCTGGCGCGGGTCGGGGTGGGTGACCATCGCCGGATGGACCAGCGCTTCGTGGTAGATGAACTCATCCGCCTCCGCCGACTGGACGCGGCCGTCCAGGATGAGACAGCGGCCAAAGGCCTCCGTCTCCAGGACATCTATCTGCTGGTAGGCGGAACGGGAAGAATGGAGAACGGACTTCACCCGTAGCAGCGTCGCCGCGCTGGGGTTGACGTAGTCCACGAAGAGCCAGTCTGTGGGGGGCTGGAGCCCCCAACGAGCGGGAGCGAAAGGACTCGGAGGTTCGGATTCGGACTCGCCCATAACGGGATGTTCTCCTCTACCCACAATCATGCAAAACACGCTTTTGGCTTGCAGAGCCTCTACGATGTAGAAAGCGGCCCGCAATGGGTCCGTGTGGCCACAGGTGTAGATATCTGCTGAGGCGTACCCGTATTCAGGCCAGGTGTGGATGGAGAGATGGGATTCTCCCACCACCACCACACCGCTGACTCCCTGAGGGGAGAACTGGTGGAAGCGAGCGTCTAAAACGGTGGCTTTCGCCTGTTTTGCCGCTTCGATCAGAATCCGTCTGACCTCGGGGAGGTCATTAATTACTGTGGGGTCGCAACCCCGCAATTCCAGCAAGTAATGCACCCCGAGGGGTTGCACCATCTCTCACCTCCTCTTATGTGAATTTTAGGTTGGCGTCTGGAGGATGGCAGCCATCCTCTTTTTCACCTCCCCCGCTTATTCCAGTAATTCGCGGATTTCTTCTCTGCTGATGCCGCCTGTCTGAGAATCTCTGATCCCGTCCTTTTTCTGCTTCTACTCCGTCTCCAGGCCCAACAGGCGGGCCCACGGGCCGTGGATGCCGTCGTCGGTGACACCGTAGTAGATGCGCACCCGACCATCTTCCCGCTGGGCCAGGTCGTAGCGCACCTGGCCACCCCGTTCCCGTTTGCGGATAAGGGCGATGTCTCCCTCCCAGCGGAGTTGCTCCGGGTCTACCGGGTGGTCTTCTGCCTGGGTGATAGCGTAGTGCCAGAGCCGCCGCGCCGATTTGCGGGTGACGTTGGTGACTACGTTGCCGTTGCGCAGGTCGCGCATGGTGTGGTAGCGCACGCCCTGTCGCTCCTCGGTGGCGATAATTTCCACGCCGGTGCGGGGCGGCTCTATCCCCGCGCGGGGAAGTTCTGCCCGCTCGGGTTGGGGCCTCTTCTCCGGCTCCGCCGCTGCCGCCAATGCCCGCCGGACCAGGCTGACAATTTCATCCCGCACAGCCAGACCGGTCTCGGACTCGCTGCGGATGTAGATCTTGTTGTCGTCTATGGCGTACGGCGGGTCGGCCCCGCGGGGCACCAGCAGCCGCACCACTTTCTTGCCCTGGGTCTCCTGGATGTCGGCGGTGACCTCCAGCGGCGGGGTGATGCGGCGGGCCACTTCGGCCCGGATGGCCTCTATGGCCTGGCGCGGGTTGCCCACCCCCACGGGTGGCTGTTTGGAGTCGGCGCTGACGCCGATATACAGGGTGCCCCCATTGGTGTTGGCAAACGCGCAGATGTCGTAGAGAATGGCGTCCAGATACCCGCCGCGCTGGCTGTATCGTTCGTGGAAGTCCTGAACAATGGTCGGGCCCTCCTCCCGCGCAGCCTGGATGTAGTCAAAGGGCGCCTTCGCCGTCGGACGGAAGGGCCGGGTGAGAGTGAAATCGTTCCCCAGAAAGACCTCCCGCAGGGCCTGAAAACTGACTTGCGGGAGCAGGACTTCCGTGACCCGGTCGCCAATGCCCAGGTTGCGGGGGTCGTTGGGGTCCCGGGTCAACCGGTGGGCATCGGAACCCTGGATACAGCGCATGCGGCGCGGGTATTCCGGCTTGGAGCCGTCAAAGAACCGGGCTGTCGTCTGGGGTCCTTTCTTATCCAGGTCAGTTGCTTCCAGCGCATGGAGATGCGGATCCTGGGTGTAGGCGATGCGGGTCTGCCCGCCGAAGTCAAAGCCGCGCATAGCGACTCCGTTGGCAGAGTTAGCATGGGCGGCGATAACAATGCCCCCTGCCTCAGCGATCGCCCGGTACGCGGTCAGGACGTCCGTTGTTGCCCCAACCTCCGCGCTTCCCTGGTCCAGTTTCTCCAGCGGGATGTTCAGGCGGCGCAGGAGAAACTCCAGTTCCCGCAGATCGGTCTCCGGGCTGAAGATGCCCAGAATGTGAAAGCCAAAGGTAGCGGTGAATTCAAAGCCGGGCAGGACCAGAATTTTCGCCAGCAGGCGGCGATACTCATTCAGTTGCTCTTTCTCTTCTTTCCGCAGGCGGCCCAGTTGCTCCAGCAACTCCAGGTGGTGAATCTCCTCCTGCATCCGCCGGTAGCCGGCCACGGTGTTGTGGTCGGTGAAGGCAATGATGTCCAGCCCCTTGCTTTCTGCCTGCCGAAGGATGTCCAGGAAGGAGGCACCCGGCTCCTGATAGTCGGCGGAGGCGGGAGTGTGGAGATGCAGGTCTACCCGCCGCCATTGGGCCTGGCCTTTGGGTTTTCGTTTTCGGGCCATAGGTTATCCAGGAAGAAGCGAGGTGCAA
>DAOTWK010000132.1:0-9564 GCA_034435815.1 Anaerolineae bacterium
GCCCGCGTTATCTCGGCAGGATGACCGGGCAGACCGAGAGCCGCTCCCGCAGTTTCTCCGGTATCTTCAGATCCTCCGGAGAGACCCCCAGCCGATCTGCCAGGAAGCAGCAGAAGCGCTGTTCCTCCAGGTCTCCATCTGCGTCCTGGAAGCAGAGTTCCAGCGCTTCCAGTGCCTTCCCCTGATTGGCCGCTGTGAAGATGGCATCCGCCTTCATCTCACACCTCCTCCTCTCCGTCCGGCTCCTGCAGAAGAGAGGGCAAAGGCTCCGTCTCTTCTGCGCATACCCCTTCGCCCAGCAACCGCCGTTCCAGCCGGGCGATGCGCTCTTCCAGTTCTAGATAGCGGTGGCTGATCTCCTCCAGCACCTCCTCCACCGGGTCTGCGATGCGGCCATGCTCCAGCGCTGTCTCCGGACGGGCGCCGTTGCCCAGCCGGGCGACGTGCGCGGGCACTCCCACCACCGTCGCATAGGCCGGCACCGACCGGACCACCACCGACCCCGCGCCGATGCGGGCGTGCTCTCCCACCGTGATGGGCCCCAGCACGATGGCCCCCGCACCGATGACCACCCCGTTGCAGACGGTGGGGTGCCGCTTGGCCTTCTGGCGGCTGGTCCCCCCCAGCACGACCCCCTGGTAGAGAATCACGTCGTCCCCCACCTCCGCCGTCTCGCCGATGACGACGCCCATTCCATGGTCAATGAAGACCCGACGCCCGATGCGCGCGCCGGGGTGAATCTCTACCCCGGTCAGCGCCCGGTTCAGGTGGGAGACCAGGCGGGCCAGCAAGTAGCGACGTCTCTGCCAGAGAAAGTGGGCCACGCGGTGGAGCCACAGCGCGTGCACCCCCGGATAGCACAAGATGATCTCCCAAGCCGACCGGGCCGCTGGGTCGTTCTCCAGCGCGGCCCGGACGTCTTCCCGAAACCGCTCTATGATGCGGCGAATTCCCTCAAGCACCGATATATTTCGCATAGACTCCTCTGGCTTCGGCCTCGTCGGCCGCTCCCTTCACCAGAACCCGACCGTCAGCGAAGACGGTCAACTCGTAGGGAGCGACCCGAGCCCGGAGAAGATAATCGTTCCGGAACACCTGGCCGACCCTTCCCAGACGGTCAGCCAGGCGCTCCAGCGGGATATGGCCGTCCCCGCGCGGGGTAATCTGGAAGGCGTCCTCCCCGCAGAGTTCCACCACCCGGTCCATCTCCCGCGCGGTCAGGAAGTCAAACCGACCCTCGTCGCAGGCCGGACAGCGGCGCTCCCCCTTACGGAGCCCAAGGACCTCCCAGAGTCCTTCCCAGACGTCCACGAAGAACAGCGGCGGGTCGGGATCCACCTGCCCGGTGAGGACCTTCAGCGCCTGCACGACCTCCAGCGAGGCGACGACGTTCACCGCCGCGCCCAGGACGCCGACGGTGTCGCAGGTGGGCGTCGTTCCCGGCGCGGGCTTCTTCGTCAGCATACATCGGAAGCAGGCTGTCCGGCCGGGCAGGAAGGTCGTTGTCATCCCGTAGGTGGCGACGACGGCGCCGTAGACCCATGGCCGGCGATGTTTGACGCAGACGTCGTTGACCAAGTAGCGGGCCTCAAAGTTATCCGTCCCGTCCACCACCAGGTCCACCCCGTCCAGCAGTCGCTCCGCATTGCGGGGGGCCAGGTCGGCGACGATAGGCTCTACCCGGACTTCAGAGTTGATGCGGGCCAGTTTATTGGCCGCCGCGATGGCTTTGGGCAGGCCCGCTGCGACGTCCGCCTCGTCAAAGAGGACCTGCCGCTGCAGGTTGTGCAGTTCCACCACGTCCCGGTCAATGAGGCGCAGATAGCCGACGCCGGCCCGGGCCAACCCGTCGGCGATGACGGTGCCCAGCGCGCCGCAGCCAACGACGGCGACGCGGGCCGCGCACAACCGTTCCTGCCCCTCCGGGCCGATCTGGGGCAGGAGAACCTGTCGGGCGTAGCGATTCAGTGGCGCAAGATTCATCTTGCCCTCCACTTATGGCTCTCCGACGTCTCCGGATGGGCTCTGCGGGCCTATCGCCCGGCCCGCAGCAGCCGCATAGAGTTCGCCAGGATGCCCACGTCGGGCAACGACTGGGCGGCGGCGGCCAGCACCGGGGGCAAAATCCCCAGCGCGGCCAGGGTCAGCCCTGTCACGTTGTATACCGCTGTAAACGCCAGGTTCATTTTGACCACGCCCATCGTCCGGCGCGCGATGCGGAAGACCTCCGGCACAAGTGTCCAGTCCTCCCGCATCAAGGCGACGGGTGCCGCTTCAAGGGCGATGTCGGTGCCCGCCACACCCATCGCGATACCGACGTCGGCCTGGGCCAGCGCGGGCGCGTCGTTCACACCGTCGCCGATCATCACGACGATGTGCCCCCGAGCCTGATACTCCTTCACCACCCGAATCTTGTCCTCTGGCATCAGGCCGGCGCGATAAGCCACGCCCAGATGCTCCGCCAGCGGCGCGGCCACGCGTTCCTCGTCGCCGGTGAGCAGTTCCATCTGCTGGATGCCCAGCGCGCGCAGTTCTGCTAGCGCTGCGGGCACTTCCGAGCGGAGTGTGTCGGCAACGGCGAGGATGCCGGCGATATCGCCGTTGCAAGAGACAAACAGCAGCGTCTTGCCCGCTTCCTCCAGTTGTCGGGCCTGGGGCAGTGTTTCCGCTTCCGGCAGAAACCGACGGTTGCCGACGGCGACCCATTCGCCATTCACCCGGGCCCGCACGCCCAGGCCGGGAAGGGCGACGAAATCCTCCGGCTCCAGGAGGGAAAGGCCCCGGGCGCGAGCCGCAGCGCGCACGGCCTCGGCCAGCGGATGCTCCGAGTACCGTTCGGCGGAAGCGGCCAGGACGAGAACCTCGTCTTCGGGCCTGCCGTCCAGGGAGACGACGTCCGTGACCTGCGGACGGCCCAGCGTCAGTGTGCCGGTCTTATCTACCAGCACCACATTGGCGCGTGCCAGTGCTTCAATGTACCGGCCGCCCTTGATGAGCAGCCCGCGCCGGGCACTCCCGCCGATGGAAGCCAGCATCGCCACCGGGGTCGCCAGCGCGATGGAACAGGAGCAGACCACGACCAGGACGGCGGCGACCGCCAGCAGATTGCGGCCAATAAGCCCCGTCAGCGCGGCGATCCCGAGGACGACGGGCAGGTAGTAGGCGCTGAACCGGTCAGCAAAACGCTGAACGCGAGCGCGGTGGGCCTCTGCTTCTTCAACCATCCGGATCACCCGTCCGAAGGTCGTGTCCGCGCCCACCCGCAGCGCCTTCACACGCAGGCTACCCAGTTGGGCAATTGTGGCCGCAAACACCCGTGAGCCGGGGGCGACTTCCACGGGCATGGACTCGCCGGTGATGGCCGCCTGGTCCATCGTGGCCCGACCAGCGACCACCTCGCCGTCCACCGGGACCCGCTCGCCGGGGCGCACGATCACCGTCTCGCCCACCCGCACTTCTGCAGCCGGCACTTCTACCTCCGCACCGTTGCGCTCCACGCGAGCGGTCTGCGGCGCGAGGGCCATCAGTTCCCGGATGGCCCGGCGGGCACCCGTGGCGGTCGCGTTTTCCACGTACTCGCCCACGCGCATAAAAACGACGAGGAGCACCGCGGTGACCCACTCGCCGACAACCAGTGCTGCGATCACCCCCAGCGTCATCAGGGTATGAGAGATGACTTGTCGTCGGAGCGTCGCTCGGACCACGTTGCAGAAGACGGGCCAGCCACCCACGACGACCAGAGCGATGCCCACCGGCAGCGGTACAAGTTCGTTAATCGCCCGGAACAGGCCCAACCACTCGCCGGCAATGACGGCAGTCAGCACTCCAACGAACACCATTGCCAGGAGCACGAACGGTCGGCGGCTCAGGTCGCCAGTCGGGCGGGCAGAGGGCGAGATTTCGGAGACCTCAGGCACCGAATAGTCGCCCACCGCAGCGACGGCCTTCCGGATCGCAGAGAGATCCACCTGATCGGGGTCCAGCCTGATAACAGCCTTTTCGGCAGCCAGCAATATGGTGACCGACTCCACACCGGGAAGTTCGGCGATGGCCTGCTGGACGTGCCGGGCGCACTCGGCGCAGTCCATACCCTCGATCGGAATCTCCACCGTCCTCAGCCGGGTCATAGCGCTCCTTGAGTCCCGAACCCCTTTCGCGGCAAACCTACAGACACCCAGCGACGGTGAGGCCGGCCCCCTCGTCGGCGAAGAGGTCGGTGCTCAGGTACCGCTCGCCGGTGTCGGGCAGGACGGCGACAATCATTTTGCCCGCGTTCTCCGGACGGGCCGCCACCTGCAGCGCTGCCCAGGCCACTGCGCCGGAGGAAATCCCCACGAGAATCCCCTCCTCCCGGGCCAGCCGCCGGGCCGTCCGGATGGCGTCGTCGTCGGCCACCGGGATGATTTCGTCCACCAGGTCCAGCCGCAGAACGTCGGGGACAAACCCCGCGCCGATGCCCTGGATGCGGTGTCGGCCCGGCTGTCCGCCGGAGAGGACCGGCGAGGCCGCCGGCTCCACCGCCACGGCCCGCAGCGAGGGCTTGAGGGGCTTCAGGGCCTCCGCCACACCGGTGATGGTCCCGCCGGTCCCCACCCCGGCAACGACGATATCTACCACGCCGTCGGTATCCCGCCAGATTTCCATCGCGGTGGTACGGCGGTGGATGTCCGGGTTGGCGGGGTTGCCAAACTGGTTCAGGAGCAGGTAGCGAGGGTCCTGTGCAGCCAGTTCCTGGGCCTTGCGCACTGCGCCCCGCATCCCCTCTTCGCCGGGGGTGAGGATGAGTTCGGCCCCCAGGGCGCGCAGGAGCTTACGCCGCTCCAGGCTCATCGTCTCCGGCATCGTCAGCACCAGCCGGTACCCCCGCGCCGCGCAGACGAAGGCCAGGGCGATGCCGGTGTTGCCGCTGGTGGGCTCTATGAGGATGGTGTCCGGACCGATTTTCCCCTCCCGCTCCGCCGCCTCAATCATACTGACGCCAATGCGGTCCTTGACACTGGCAAGGGGATTGAAGCACTCCAGTTTGACCAGCACGGTGGCGGCCAGCCCGGCGGTGAGGCGGTTCAGGCGGACCAGCGGGGTATCGCCGATGGTCTTGGTGACGTCGCTGTAGATGCGAGCCATAGATGCCTCCTTTTCCCAGGGGTCGCGCTTCAGATACTGTGCGATTCAACGCGCAGCACAGGCTGTTGGCCTGCATCGGACAAGCCCGACGGCCTGCGCTACGAAACGGCGCAAGTCTTGGTTTAGAGAATGGGGACCGGTCCAGAGTCCGTGAAGGGTCCGGAATGGGGTTCTCTGTTCGCCTGGGCGCACACGTCCTGAAGAGTCACGCGATCCAGCACGTCGGCGACGGCTGCTGACGCCTTCTGCCAGAGATTCCGGGTCAGGCAACCGCTGGCCCGGGGGCATCGCCGCTCGCCGCCAGGAGCCACACAGTGTACCAGCGCGATGGGCCCCTCCACGGCGCGGATAATCTCGCCGACGGTGATCTGAGACGGGTGTCGCCCCAAGCGGTATCCTCCGGCGGGACCCTTCACCCCTTGCACCAGCCCGACCCGCTCCAGTCTGCGGAACAACTGGGCCAGGTAGTCGGGGGAAATCCCCTGCCTGCGGGCGATTTCGGCCCGGGGGATGGGACCCTCCTGCGCGTGGAGGGCAACGTCCACCATTGCACGGACGGCATATCGGCCTCGGGTAGAAAGTCTCATGGTGTTTTAATTGTAACATAGTGGAGTGTTTTTGTCAACAAACTTCCCGCTTGTTACAACTTCTCTGCTACATTGGGGCGCACGTATCAGGTCGTCGTACGCAGGTCGGCGTGGCCCGATGGGGAAACCCCGCTTTGCTGGCAAAAAAGCCAAAAAGCAAGGATGGCGCTTCGCAAAAGGCAATTTATGCACCAAAGCCAATTGGAAAACAAAAAGCGGGGAATTTCTTCCCCGCTCAGGACAGTACCCCCGCCGCGACTCGAACGCGGGCCACCGGCTCCGGAGGCCGGTGCTCTATCCTGCTGAGCTACGGGGGCCTTTATGCTTTACTTATACCACACTTTGCCCCTCTGCGCAAGTCGCCCGCAAGCCTATTTGTCTTTTCCGGCATTCTGTAGTATATGTTAAAAACGACGCTGCGATAGCCACTTTTATCCACTTCTGCCTTTCCGGAAAGGAGGAAGCCATGCGAACCCTCAGGCGCGTCCTGCTGATTCTCCTTATGGTCATTCTGATTATCGGCTTGGCGGGCTTCGGCATCGGCTACACCACCGTCCGCCGACCCTGGCCCCAGATCAACGGCACATTGAGGGTCCCTGGCCTGCGCGCGCCTGTCACCGTCATCCGGGACCGGTGGGGTGTTCCCCACATCTATGCCTCCAACCTCCACGACCTCCTCTTCGCCCAGGGATACGTCCACGCCCAGGACCGTTTCTGGCAGATGGAGTTCTGGCGACGGCTGGGCTCCGGGCGACTGTCGGAAGTGCTGGGCAAATCCGCCCTCCCCACCGACCGCTTCGTCCGTACTATCGGCTGGCACCGCGCTGCCGCGCAGGAATGGGAGCAGACCGACCCAGAGACCCGTTCTGCGCTGGAATCATACGCCGAGGGCGTCAACGCCTATATCTCCACCCACAAGGGCCGCCTGGGCCTGGAGTTCACTCTCCTGGGCCTGATGGGCCGGAATGTAGATCCCGAACCCTGGGAGCCGGTCCACACTGTCACCTGGGGGAAGGTAATGGCCTGGGACTTAGGCGGGAATATGAGCGCCGAACTGGTCCGGGCCGGCATCATCGCCCGGCTGGGGACCGGGGCCGTCGCCGACCTGATGCCCTCTCCGCCGCCGGACCGGCCTGTTATCGTCCCCCATCTGCTGACCCCGGCGACGCTCCAATCGGTGCCGGAGGCCGTCTTCACGGCCCACTTCCTGGGCGAAGGGGCCGACCTGGGGAGCAACAACTGGGTGGTCGCCGGAAACCGCACCGAAACCGGGAAACCCATCCTGGCCAACGACCCCCACCTGGGCATCCAGATGCCCTCCATCTGGTACGAGGTCGGCCTCCACTGTGAGCCCAAGGGGCCCGATTGTCCCCTCAACGTCGTCGGCGTGTCCTTCCCCGGCTGCCCGGGCGTGGTTATCGGCCACAACGACCGCATCGCCTGGGGCGTCACCAATGTCAATCCGGACGTCCAGGACCTCTTCATTGAGAAAGTCAACCCCGAAAATCCCAATCAGTACGAGTATAGAGGTCGCTGGGAGGATATGCAGATCATCCGGGAGGAGATTCGTGTCGCCGGGCAGGAGGAGCCAGTGGTGGTCTTTGCCCGCCTCACCCGCCACGGCCCCATCATTAATGACATCGTCGGCGGCGAGGAGGAGGACTGGGCCTATGGCTGGCAGCCGTTGGCCCTCTCCTGGACCGCGCTCCAGCCCGGGATGCTAATGCGGAGCATCCTTCTGCTGAATAAGGCCCAGAACTGGGAGGAATTCCGGGCGGCACTCTCGTACTGGGACGTCCCCAGCCAGAACTTCGTCTACGCAGACGTGGAGGGGAATATCGGCTACCAGATGCCGGGCCGCGTCCCCATCCGCGCCAGCGGCGACGGCTCCCTCCCCGTTCCTGGCTGGACCGGGGAGTACGAGTGGGTGGGGTATATTCCCTTTGACGAATTCCCGCGCGCGTTCAACCCGCCGCAGGGGTACATCGTTACCGCCAACAACGCGGTAGTGGGGCCCGACTACCCCTACCTGCTCACTGTGGACTGGAGCGACCGGACCGCTCTGCGCGCCCAGCGCATTGTGGAGTTGATAGAGGAACTCACGCCCATCTCCATAGACGATATGAAGGCCATCCAGGGGGACAACCTCTCCGTCTGGACGCGCGAGGCGATGCCGTATGTCCTCTCCGGGCTGGCCGATTATCACGACCCCCGTCCCGTTCAACTCCTGAGCGCCTGGGATATGCAGACCACGCGCGATAGCGCTGCCGCTGCGCTCTTTGAGTCCTTCCGCCTGCACCTGACAGAACGGACTTTCCGAGACGACCTGGGGGATTCGCTCCTGCGACAGGCGAGAACGTTCACTATGTACGCTCTGGAAGACCTCCTGGCCGACCCCCGGTCCCCCTGGTTTGACGACCGGGGCACCCCCCAGGTGGAGACGCGGGATGAAATTATCCGCCGGGCAATGGACGATGCGGTGAAGGAACTGACCGAGCGCCTGGGGCCGAATATGGAGAAGTGGCGCTGGGGCGACCTGCACACGGCGACATTCAAGAACCAGGCGCTGGGCCAGAGCGGCATCGGCTGGGTGGAGCGCATCTTCAACCGGGGGCCCGTCGCCGTCGATGGGACCGCCGGGACGGTCAACAACACCGCCTACAACTTCAACGCGCCGTACGCTGTCCGCACTGTCCCCTCCTACCGCCAGATTGTGGATGTGGGGGATTGGTCCCGGTCGCTCTCCATACACACCACGGGGCAATCGGGCCACCCGTTCCACCGCCACTACGACGATATGATTGACGCCTGGCGAAACATCCGGTACCACCCGATGCTCTGGAGCCGGACGGAGATAGAGGCGCAGGCGGAGGGCATCCTGCGGCTGGAGCCATAATGCAAACGTGCCCAACGTGCCAGGCACCTGCAGAGGTGCCTAGCACGTCTGGAGGGGATGTTGCGCGGCGGCCTTCGGCCGCCGCCGTCCCCCATCGCAGGAGGGACAAATTGCTCCGTGTAATGACCTACAACATCCTGAAAGGTGGTAAGGGGAGAGAGCAGGCCCTCTTTGAGGTTCTGCGATCCGTACGGCCGGACATCGCTATCCTTCAGGAAGTCCGTGATCCCCGACCGATTCGGGATTGGGCCCGTTCGTTAGGTATGCAGGTTTTCATTGCCCGGGGGAACCTCGGGCTTCACCTGGCGTTGCTGAGCCATGCCCCGGTCCTTTCCTGGCGGGCCCATCACCCGTTTCCGCCAATGCTGAACGGGTTTCTGGAAGCGGAAGTGGAGCACGCTCTCGGGGAGCACCTTTGGGTCTACGGCGTCCATCTGGCGCCTTGGTACAGCGTGCTGATGGAAGCCTGGCGGTGGTGGGAAATCCGTACCGTCCTCCGGCGGGCGCGGGCCCACCTCCAAGACCCGTGTCTCCTTCTGGGGGACTTCAACACCATCGGCCCCTCGGACACGACCGGTGTCCGGGCGATGCCCCTGCCGCTTCGGCTGATGATTCTGGTCCAGGGGCAGCGGATTTACCGCTTCGTGATTTCCGAAATCCTGCGCGCCGGATTCGCGGACTGTTTCCGGGAACTGAACCCGACCGACGCGGGCCACACCCTTCCCACATCGGCCCCAAACGCGCGGCTGGATTACATCTTCGCCAGCCCGCTGCTGCTGCCATACCTCCGCAACTGTACGGTCATCCGCGAGCCCGACCTGGTCCGGGAGGCCTCGGACCACTTTCCGCTGGTCGCCGAGTTTGAAACGTGCCAGGCACTTTAGAAGTGCCTGACACGTAAGCAGAGCGCCAAAACGTGCCAGGCACTTTAGAAGTGCCTGGCACGTAATCAGAGTG
>DAOTWK010000133.1:0-9855 GCA_034435815.1 Anaerolineae bacterium
GAAAAGTGCCTGGCACATAATTCTATTCCAGGGCCTGGATTTTGTTCACCCGGCCGGCATGGCGTCCGCCGGCAAAGCGGCTCTGCAGAAATGCCTGTACGATATCCAGCGCCGAGCCGGCCCCCAGCACTCGTCCGCCCAGGCAGAGGATGTTCGCATCGTTGTGCTCCCGGGCCATCCGGGCCATATACCCGTCGGTGGCAACGGCGGCCCGGATTCCCTTCACCTTATTGGCCGTGATGCTCATCCCGATTCCGGTTCCGCAGATCAGGATACCCAGATCAGCCTGGCCTGTTGTCACTGCGCGGGCCACCCGTATGGCGTAATCGGGATAATCCACCGATTCCTCGCCGTGAGTCCCCATATCCTCAACGGGGTAGCCTGATGTCTGGAGGAAGCGGATGATCTCTTCCTTCAGAGCAAAACCGGCATGGTCGGCGCCGATTGCGATTCGCTCCATCCCCTGTTTATTTCCTGCTATTTCTTCTCTCTTCGCTGCCAGCGAGTCTTCTTTAACAACTTGCGATGCTTGTGTTTGGCCATCTTCTTCTTGCGCCACTTGCGGTCTGACGGCATAGAAGGCTTCACCTCCCTTCGTAGAAGTGATGGAGAGTAATGTCACCCCTGACCCAGGTGAACTGTGGCCCAGTATGATTTCTCCTATCGGGCAAAAGTATAACACCAATTTGCCGTTTTTGCAAAGCGAAGAGACCGTCTCGCCTTGACAGGATTGCCGCTTCAACCTATAATACCACCATCTACCTTGCCGGAAATCTCACATAAAAGGAGTGACAGAATGCCACCAGTTCCCAAACGGAAAACTTCCAAGGGGCGGCGAGATCGGCGGCGTAGCCACCTGGCGCTGACCCTGCCCTCATTTATTATCTGCCCAAAGTGTAAGGAGCCAACGTTGCCGTACCATGCCTGTCCCAATTGTGGCACCTATCGGGGCCGCCAAGTATTCACCCCGAAGGACAAGGAAAAGAAGAGCAAAAAGTAAGCCCGAACGGCCATCTGTTCAGCGCGCCTTCAACCGGCGGTCGGTGTTTTTGTTTTTGTGATGAATAACCAGTCTGCTTTCCAGTTCCCCGGACAGGGATCCCAGCGGGTGGGGATGGGGAAAGAGTTGGTGGAACGATTCCCCCTTGCGGCCCGGATTTTTGCTCGCGCCGACGAGGTCTTGGGCTTTCACCTCTCCCGCCTTTGCTTTGAGGGGCCGGCGGAGGTATTGAACGACACCGCCAATGCCCAGCCAGCCATCCTGACGGCCAGCGTCGCTGCGCTGCGGGTGCTGGAGGAGATGGGGGAGAGCCCTGCCTGCGTCGCCGGGCACAGCCTGGGGGAATTCACCGCGCTGGTGGCGGCCAACGCGCTGACGTTTGAGGACGCGCTGCTGCTGGTGCAGGAACGGGGACGGTTGATGAAAGAGGCAGGGACTCGCCGCCCTGGCGGTATGGCCGCTGTCCTGGGGCTGGACGCTGAAAAAGTCTCGGCCATCTGTGACCGTGTCTCACAGGAAACCGGTGGCTATGTGGGTGTCGCCAACGACAACTGCCCCGGTCAGGTCGTCATCTCCGGAGACGAGACGGCGTTGACAGTCGGGATGGAGGCCATGCAGGCTGCCGGAGCCCGACGGGTGGTCCGGCTAACAGTGAGCATCGCGGCCCATTCCCCGCTGATGGCCGAAGCCGCCGCCGCTTTCCGGCACGCGCTGGAAAGGGTTACCCTGCGGCGGCCCCGTGTCCCTTTCATTGCTAACGCTACCGCCGATGTGCTGGAGGAGCCGGAGTCCATCCGGGAGGCCCTGGTCCGCCAACTGACCTCTCCGGTCCGCTGGCGGAGTTCCGTACGGCAGATGATTCGCCGGGGCGCCGCTCGCTTTGTGGAAGTGGGCCCGGGGGATGTCCTTACCGGTCTTCTGCGCCGGATCGATGCCTCCGTCCATGGCCTGACGGTGGCCCAACTTCTGGGACTGACGTAGGAGGATATATGGATCAGCCGTTGGACGGAAAAGTCGCCGTGGTCACCGGGGCCTCCCGGGGTATCGGGCGGGCTATTGCGGTGGAACTGGCCCGCCGGGGCGCCCGGGTGGTCGTCAACTACCACCAGAACGCCGATGCGGCGGAAGAGGTCGTCGCCGCTATCCGCGCCGAAGGCGGAGAGGCCACCGCCGTCCGGGCCGACGTCTCCGATGCCGCCCAGGCCCAGGCCCTCATCCAGGCCACCCTGGATACCTATGGTCGGATCGACATCCTGGTCAACAACGCTGGCGTCACCCGGGACCGCCTTATCCTGATGATGAGCCAGGAGGACTGGGAGACAGTGCTGCGGGTGGACCTGACCAGCCTTTTCCACACCTGCAAGGCGGCGGCCCGCCCGATGATCCGTCAGCGCTCCGGACGCATCATTAATATCTCCTCCGTGGTCGGCATCGCTGGACAGGGCGGGCAGACCAACTACGCTGCTGCTAAAGCGGGTATTATCGGCTTTACGAAGAGCCTGGCGAAAGAATTGGGCCCACGCGGCATCACCGTCAACGCCGTTGCGCCGGGCTATATCCCCACTGACCTGACCGCCGACCTGCCCGAGGAACTGCGTCAGGAGGCCATCCGCCGGACTCCGCTGGGGCGGGCTGGGCGCCCAGAGGACGTCGCGTACGCAGTGGCTTTTCTGGCTTCCGATGAGGCGTCCTTTATCACCGGCGCCGTCCTGCCCGTGGATGGCGGACTGGTGATGTCTGGATAAAAGCACGAGTGCCGCTAAATGGAGGCGTATCGTGGAGGAAGTTCCATCTCTTGGCCGTATTACTGTGGACCCAGAGGTCCTGGAGACCATTGCCCGCCTGACCGCACTGGCCGTTCCAGGCGTGGTCCGCATCGCCCCGGTTCCCAAGTCCCGGCTCTTGGGAGGGAAAGAGGGGGTGCGGATTGTCCTTCAGAATGGGTCCGTTCTAGTGGACATCTCCCTGGTGGTGGAATCCGGCCACAATATGTTGGCCCTGGGACGTCAGGTCCAGGCAGAAGTCACCCGGGCTATCCAGGAGATGGTCGGGCTGGATGTAGAAGCCGTCAACGTTTACATTGAGGACGTGGTCCCCGCGTCCCGCTGATACAGGGGCAGGACGGGCCCCTGCCCGACCCTTGCGGCAGGGCTGGCTCCCTGCCCATTTCTCGGGAGGAGCGGTGAAGGTTCGCCGACTCGCGCGCACCGTCGCTCTGCAGGCTCTTTACGAAATAGACTGTGCTCATCATCCTCCAGCCCAAGTGCTCCAGCACCGCCTGGAGGAGACTCCATTGCCCGAACCGGCAGCGAAATTTGCTCGCTGGCTTGTCTACGGAGTTCTTCATCACCAGGCGATTCTGGACGCCTACATCCAGAAATATGCCCCCGAATGGCCCCTGGAACAGTTGGCCGTTGTTGACCGCAACATCCTCCGTATGGCTCTCTACGAACTTACCCAGGACAGTCGGACTCCAATCAAAGTGGCTATTAATGAAGCGATAGAACTGGGCAAGACATTCGGCTCCGATAGCACTCCCCGCTTCGTCAACGGTGTACTGGGGGCCCTGGCACCGCTGAGAGAAGAAATCGCCCGTCGGATTCAGGAAAACTCCCCACCCCCGAACCGACCGAAACAACGTCAAAAGTAAGGAGCGATTGCATGCCGAAACGAGTCATTATCATGGGCGCCGCTGGGCGCGATTTCCACAACTTCAACGTCTACTTTCGCGATAACCCCGACTATCAGGTCGTTGCTTTTACAGCGACCCAGATCCCCAACATTGAAGGACGTCGCTACCCGCCCGAACTGGCAGGGCACTTGTACCCTGAAGGGATTCCCATCTATCCGGAAGAGGAACTGACTGAACTGGTCCGCCGGTATCAGGTAGACCAGGTGGTCTTCGCCTACTCGGACGTCTCCCATGAGTACGTGATGCACAAGGCATCTCAGGCACTGGTGGCGGGTGCTGATTTCCGCCTGATGGGGATTGGCTCCACGATGCTGACCAGCCGCAAGCCGGTGGTCGCTGTCTGCGCCGTCCGCACCGGCAGCGGCAAAAGCCAGACGACCCGTCACGTCTGCGATGTCCTGCGGCGGAGGGGGCACCAAGTCGTTGTTGTCCGCCATCCCATGCCCTACGGCGACCTGACCGCCCAGATCGTCCAGCGCTTCGCCACCTATGAGGACCTGGACCGCTATCGCTGTACCATTGAGGAACGGGAGGAGTACGAGCCCCACATAGAACGGGGGGTGGTTGTCTACGCCGGGGTGGATTACGAGCGCATCCTGCGCCAGGCCGAGGAGGAGGCGGACGTCATCGTCTGGGACGGCGGCAATAACGACCTGCCCTTCTTCTGCCCGGACCTGCACATCGTTGTCGCCGACCCGCACCGGCCCGGGCACGAACTCCGCTACCATCCGGGGGAGGCCAACTTGCGCGCCGCTGATGTAGTGGTCATCAACAAAGTGGATACGGCCGACCC
The DNA here is from genome assembly GCA_034435815.1 of Anaerolineae bacterium. Classification (GTDB taxonomy): domain Bacteria; phylum Chloroflexota; class Anaerolineae; order B4-G1; family DUEL01; genus SpSt-77. Next base: position 4,486 of record DAOTWK010000133.1, read on the forward strand.
GGCGAATGTGGCCCTGGTGCAACGGAGTGTTCAGGAGGTCAATCCCCAGGCCATTGTGGTGGAGGCGGCGTCGCCCATTTTCGTGGAGGACCCGGGGGCGATCCAGGGCCGCCGGGTGCTGGTGATAGAGGATGGGCCCACGTTGACGCACGGCGAGATGGCCTACGGCGCCGGCGTGACGGCGGCCCGCCGGTTCGGTGCGGCCGAACTGGTGGACCCGCGCCCCTACGCTGTCCGCTCCATCGCCGAGACCTTCCGGAAGTACCCGCACATTGGGCCCCTGCTGCCTGCGATGGGCTACGGCGACGAGCAGATTCGGGACCTGGAGGACACCATCAATGCCACCCCCTGTGATCTGGTTCTGGCGGCAACTCCCGTGGACATCCGCCGTCTGCTGAAAGTCCGCTACCCTGTGGAGCGGGTCCGCTATGAATTGCAGGTTCTCAGCCAGCCGACGCTGGAGGAGATTCTGCTCCGGCGGTTTGGCACCCCTTAGCGAGTTGACAATCGCGGATTTTGGTATATATAGAGATAAGAAATTCCCGTTTGTTGCGGTTTAACAAATTGTTCCGGCGATGTTTTGCAAGGGGATTCCCACCCCTCAATTCCCTTGCCTCCCTTCTCCCCCAAAACGAGGTAGAAGAGGGAATTTGGGGGCAGCGGCCTGAAGGGCCGCCGCCCCCAAACCCCATTATCTCTCCCCCCGCGCCGCGAAGCGGCCGCGGGGAGGGGGAGGGGCAAGGCCTTGAACATCAAGGGTGGATTGCCGAAATAATTTTTCAAGTTGCAAGAAACTGGGGATGATAGGGTTTCGTGGTGGCTTTCGGCTGCCGCAAAACCCGGCCTTTTTCCTCTTTCTCTCCCGCGATTAGAGATCAAAGGAGCGAAGTGACCGGGAGAAGCAGTGGGACGCAATGGTGGCTGATTCTGGGGGCCATCCTGGTCGTTCTGGTGGTGGCCGGGCTGATCGGTCGCGGGGTCTGGAGGCAAATTGCCCATCTGCGCCATCTTCTGGCGACCGAAGCGGAACTCCAAACCCAGATTCAGCATGAGCAGACCCGACAGCAACAACTGGAGCAGGAACTCCAGCACGTCTCCTCCCCGGAGTATCCGGAAGAGTGGGCGCGGCGGTATGGCGGTATGGTGCTGCCAGGGGAAGTTCTGCTGGTGTTACCAGATTCGGTAACCCCGACCCCGGATCAACCGTAGACCCCTGGAGGGGCAGGGCTTGCCGCTGCCCTCGTGGCAACCGCAAAGGTTGTCCCTACTTGCCGAGCGTGTGGGGTGTGGTAGAATGATATTTGCCCCCCGGCGTGAGGATAGGCTTGGGGCGGCGCACCGATTGGCGGCGGCGGCCTACAGCCGCCGCAAAATCCCGCCGGATGGGCGCTAAAAACTTGCTACAGAGGTGAAGAATGGGCTGGTTTCGCGGCTGGGAATGGGTGATCATCCTGGTCATCGTGCTCCTGCTCTTCGGAGTGGGGCGGCTGGGGAAACTGGGCGCCGAATTGGGGAAGGGGATTCGGAACTTCCGAGAGGCGCTCTCGGGCAAGCAGGAAGCGTCGGAAGAGCCAAAAGAAGAGCCGAAGGCCTGAAGGGATCGGCCTGTCGTCTCTCGCTCCCGGCCCTGAACGGGGAGGGGCATGGATTTTCTGAACCTTGGCTCGGGAGAGTTTGTCTTTCTAATCCTGCTGGCCATTCTGCTGGTGGGGCCCAAACGGGCGGTGGAATGGGTTCAGCAGGCCAGCCGCTTCGCCGCTCGTATCCGGCAGGAATGGCTCGCTGTTCAGCGGGATGTGATGAAAGAGGTTCAGGCACTGAGTCGGGAGACCGCCGATGCCCTTCAACCCGCACTCAAAGAGGTTGTACAGGAGGGCCAGGGGGCATTACAGGATGTGACGCAATCCGTCCAGGCCCTCCAGGATGCCCGGCGGGAGATCACTGCTCTCCGGGAACATCTGGTTTCGGAAAGGCTTCCGTCCGTGCCCAATGTCCCGGAACACACCGATGACTTTGCCGGATGAAAAAGCGGAGCGACGAGACAAAATCGTTGCTGGAGCATGTTGAGGAACTCCGCCGACGGCTGATCAAGGCGCTGCTGGCCCTGGCCGTCGGCTTTATCATTAGTGCTCTGTTTACCAACCAATTGCTGGAATGGCTGGCCCGACCGGTAGGAGGCCTGGAGAAACTGGAAGCAATTGAGGTTACCGAGAACCTTGGCGTCTTCATGCAGGTCGCCCTCCTGGGCGGGGTCCTTCTGGCAATGCCGTTTATCGTCTATCAGGTCTGGCGATTCGTTACCCCCGGTCTCTATCCCCACGAAAAGCGTTACATCTATATTCTAGCTCCGGCAGCCACCCTTCTCTTTATCGCAGGCGCCGCCTTTGCTTACTTCGTGATGCTCCCCGCAGCGGTTCCTGCCCTTCTGGGTTTTGCTCCGATTCCCACCCGTCCTCGCCCGGCCAACTATATCTCTTTTGTGACCAACCTGATGTTCTGGGTGGGCGTCAGTTTTGAGATGCCCCTGTTCATATTCTTCCTGGCGAAGGTGCGCCTGGTGAGCCCGCGCGACCTGCTGCGCAATTGGCGGGTGGCGATCTTCCTGATCGCCCTCCTGGCGGCCCTGGTGACACCCACGGGCGACCCCATCAATATGGGACTGGTGATGATCCCCCTGGTCGTCCTCTACGTTTTGAGCATCCTGCTGGCACGCGCGGCATACCGGGAGTCCGAGTGATATAAAGGGTTGGGAGGAGATCTACAAAGGCCTGCGGGCCGGCTCTGACCCTTTCGGTGAGCCGTCCGGCCGGGCTGAAAAGCCCGTCCTACAAGTGAACCTTGGAAGTCCTGAGCGTTACATCTCCGTTACGATTTGTATCCCTTCCTTGATAATTTCCCCGCCAGAGGGTATACTGGAATGCAGCGACCTTGTTTGTTTTGAGCATAGGGGAACTCCTGGCACTTCGCCCGGCCATACTGCAACTCCGTGTTTTTTCCGTACCCCCTTTCATAGGGAGAGGAATGCGCGCTCAGTGGATGCTTGCCCTGGTTCTTGCCCTGGTGGTCGCCGCATTGCCCGCGACGGTTGCCGGCGACACCCGGTCGGTCACCCCGCTCCCGCCGGTGACCGACACCGACGGCTTTGCCGGCACCTGCTACTCCTTTTACCCCGACCCCTTCGGCCAGTTGCCGGGCCGCCCCTTTCTCCCCCTGATGCGGGAGGCCGGCTCCCGCTGGGACCGCTTTGACTTCTCCTGGCTCCAACTGGAGCCCCGAGAAGGGCAATGGAACTTCGCGGTTCAGGACCAATTGGTGAGCGACCTGCGGGCAGCCGGGATGAACATTCTGGGCATTTTCCTCTGGACGCCGAACTGGGCGGCAACGGGAGACTGCATCCCTACCCCCGAATCGTTCCGGCCGGACCTGTACCCTGCTCTGCAACATGCCCCGGTTTTCCGCCCGACGGTCGTCCCGTTGAGCGCGCTTCCTCCCTGTATGACCACCCCGCCCCGGGGCCTGGACCAGGAATGGGACGATTGGACTACTGCCGATGGCGACCCCGTCAACACCTGGGGCCGCTTCGTCTATACCGTTGCCTACCGCTACCGGGATTCCGTCAAATCCTGGGAGGTCTGGAACGAGCCGGACCTCCGCCTGTTCTGGACGGGCACTTCTACCGACTACGTCCGACTTCTTAAGGTGGCCTACCGGGCGGTCAAGGCCGCCTGCCCCGATTGCACTGTCCTCTTCGGCGGGATCGCGTACTACGAGAAGCCGGACTTCTATCGCTGGGTACTGAACCAGTTAAAGAACGACCCCGAAGCCCCGGTCCACAACTACTATTTTGACGCGATGGCCATCCACCTCTACCACCGTTCCTCCAGCATCTACGACGTCACCCAGGTCATCCGCAGCGGTATGCGGGAGTTTGTCCCCGACCGGCCCATCTGGCTCACGGAGACGGGCTCCCCGGTCTGGGACGATTCGTCGGTCATTAGCCCCACCGTCCCCTACATCTGGTCGGCGACCCAGAACGAGGCGGCGGCCTATGTGATTCAGTCCTATGCCAACGCACGGGCGGCCGGGATTGAGCGCTACTTCTTCTTCCGCGCCCACGACGACTACTGCGACAAGAACCGGGACGGCGATTGCAGTGATCAAGGGGTTGACTACGGTATGGGCGAACTCTTCGGCCTGGTACGGGACGACCGGACTCTTCGCCCGGCCTATGTCGCCTTCCAGGTCGCCACGACCTACCTGGTCTCGCCGACGATGGTGACCAGCGTCAACCACTCCGGCGGAGTGCGGCGGGTGACCTTCTGGGGCACGCCCCGGGGGAAAATCAGCGTCCTCTGGAATACTGTCCCCACGGCAACGGTCTTCTCTTACCCGGCCACTCTCCCCACTGCAGTGCTGGTGGACCAGCGGGGTGTCACCCGCACCATCACGGCGGCCGCCGGGGCCTATTCCCTCTTTCTCCCCGGCGCGACGGCCAACAACGGTACTTCTCCCTCCGATTACATCATCGGCGGGGAGCCGTATCTGGTGATAGAGACGGACACCGTCCTGCCCACCGCCACGGTCCGCTCGGTGACGGTCTCCCTGCCGCCCACCGTCACCGTCTCCTGGGAGGGGGCCGACGATGCTGCTGGAATCTGGCTCTACGACGTGCAGGCCCGGGAGGGGGTAGGGGCCTGGGCGAACTGGCTGACGCTCACTCCCACGACGGCTGGTGCCTATCGGGTATCCGGTCCAGGGACCTGGTGTTTCCGCGCGCGGGCGTGGGACCGGGCGGGGAATCGGGGGAACTGGTCGCCGGAGGTCTGCGCGGTCGTCACCCTGACGCGCACCGTTCACCTGGCGGTGGAGGGGGTCTTTGGGGATGAAGACGGGGACGGGATGCAGGGCCCGGGTGAGCCGACCCTGACGGCGACGCTGCGGTTGCTGGACCCGAGGGGGACGGACGTCTTCACGCCCACGGTGAGGACATCCTGGGAGTTCACGGCGACTTTGCCGGTAGGGGGATACACGCTGGAGGCGACGCCGGAGGGCTGGCCCTCCCCGCCGCCGGGGTGGCTACCTCGCCGGATGTCGGTGGAGGTCCGTTCGGGGGTGGAGATTCAGGAGGTCCGTCTGACCGTCGGCCTGCGGCCCCACCGGGCCAGTGTGTATCTGCCGGTGATGTTCAAAGGGTTTGCACCGTAGCGCGGCCGGGCGCCAATCCGTATACTTGGAGAGAGTTCTTGGACGGGTTGAAGGGGCGACGGTTGGCGAGTAGATCATTCTGGCCTCCAGAAATCCAGCAAGTACTCAAGGGTGGTGCCCCAATAGTGTTCAATCCACTTGAAGGAGTACAAAAATGACGGGAAG
>DAOTWK010000134.1:0-8872 GCA_034435815.1 Anaerolineae bacterium
TCACGCAGTTGCTCATCGGCCAGATAAATGGTATAATGCCCCCTGTTAGGGCAAACCAATAAGGAGCGATAATGGAAGGCCTTCTGGATACTCTGGCAAAACTTGTTTTCTGGCTGGCGCTGGGTGCTGGCGTCGTTTTCACCGCTCTGCACGGCGGGGCTATCATCTGGACCTTCCGGGACATGCGGGCCCGTTCCCGGGATGTCCTGGCTTGGATTGTCGCCACACTGCTGGTGGCGCTTATCCCTCTCTTTGGGATCATCGTATACCTGATGCTGCGCCCGCGCGAGACGCTGGCGGAGGCCTACGAGCGTTCGCTGGAGCAGGAGGCGCTTCTGCAGGCGATTGAGGAGCCGGAAATCTGCCCCGGCTGTGGAGCGCGGGTCAAGTCGGATTATATCCTCTGCCCCATCTGCCACACTCGTCTCAAGCAGGCCTGCCCGGCCTGCAAGCGCCCCCTGCAACTCCACTGGGCGGTCTGCCCTTACTGCGGTGTCAGCGTTACCCCCCAAGTCGTGGAACCGGTAGAGTAGAGCGCGAAAGTTCGGCTTCTGCCCGCCGCATGGCCTCGCAAGGCCAGATTTCGGAGCGAAAGGAGGCCCCCGATGCCTGCGATTATCGTTGTTGGGGCGCAATGGGGAGATGAAGGAAAGGGGCGGGTCGTGGACGACCTGGCCCGGGAGGCCCATATCGTTGCTCGTTACAACGGGGGCGATAATGCCGGCCATACGGTGGTCGCTCAGGGTCATACCCTCCGCCTCCATCTGGTTCCCTCCGGCATCCTGCATCCCCATGTAACCTGCCTGATTGGAGCCGGGGTGGTGGTCAATCCGGCCCAACTGGCAGCGGAACTGGACGAATTGGCTGCCTTGGGAGTGACTGTGGGGCCGGAGCGGGTCAAACTGGCAGCAGCGGCTCATATCATCCTGCCTACTCACCGCGCGTTGGACGGCGCGCGGGAGGCGGCGCGGGGGCAGGAAGCCATCGGCACCACCCGCCGGGGCATCGGTCCGGTCTATGCCGACAAGGCTGCCCGCGTGGGCCTGCGTGCCGGTCAGATGGCGGACCCGGAGGAGTTCGGTGAGCGGGTGATGGCTCTGATACAGGTCCACAACCGCCTGCTTCAAGAGCACTATGGCCTGGAGCCGCTGCCGGCCAGCGAGATTGTGGCCCAGTCCGTTGCCCTGGCCCGGCGGCTCCGCCCCTATCTCACCGACGGCTCCGAACTGGTCGCTCGCGCACTGGCGGCTGGCCAGACCGTCCTTTGCGAAGGGGCCCAGGGGACCCTGCTGGACCTGGACCACGGAACGTACCCGTATGTAACCAGTTCCTCCTGCGTGGCGGGCGGGGCACTGAGCGGGCTGGGTTTCGGGCCGCAGGCGGTGACGCGAGTCATCGGTGTCGCCAAGGCCTATACGACCCGCGTGGGCGCCGGACCCTTCCCCACCGAACTGACCGACGCGGTTGGCGACCGTATCCGGGAGGCCGGGGGGGAATACGGTACCACCACGGGCCGTCCCCGGCGCTGTGGGTGGTTGGACCTGCCCATCCTGCGTTATGCCGCGCAGGTCAATGGACTGACCGAACTGGCGCTGACCAAACTGGATGTGCTGACCGGGATTCATCCGCTGAAGGTAGCCGTCGCGTATGAGCGGGGCGGGGAGCGGATTTCCCGCTTCCCCGGTGAGTGGGGGGCGGAGGAGGTCGCCCGCTGGCAGCCGGTATATGAGGAAATGCCCGGTTGGGATGAAGAGATTCGTTCGGCCCGTCGGTGGGGGGACCTGCCTGGGGCGGCGCGGGCCTACGTGGAGCGAATAGAGGAGGCCATCAGCGTGCCTGTCACTCTGATCGGGGTCGGGCCGGAGCGGGAAGAGGTAGTATGGCGGTAGGGACGACGCAGCGTCGCCCCTGTTTTCTACCCCGGAATCTGCCCGGCCTTTAGTTGCTCCAGAAGTTCACGATAGGCGTCGGCATTGGGCGGGCGCAGCCGCAGGATGACCTGAATGGTCGCGATGGCGTCTTTTACCTTTCCGGCCTGAAGTTGCAGATCCCCCAAGATGTCCAGTTCCCGCAGCGCGTCCTCTTTTCTGCCGGTGTTCAAGTAACATTGGGCCAGACGGGCCCTGAGTGGGATCCCATCCGGTTTCTCCTGTACCAGCCTCTCCAGGATAGAGATTGCCTTCTGAACCTTCCCAGCCTGCATATAATGCTGGAGCAGGCCATCCAGTTCCACCAGCGCCCGATCCGGCCGTCCTAACCGCTCGTAGAGGTCCATCAGGGTGAAGCGCGCCTTCTCATCATCCGGTGCGATATCCCGGATGCGTTCGTACACGGAGATCGCCCGCCGCCACTCTATCCGTTGCAGGTCAATGTCGCCGATCCTGTGGAGGAATTTGACCTCCCAGCGGCGGTCGGGGCTTCCGCGCGGCGCCAGTTGCAACGCCTCGTTGAATTTCTCTCGCGCCTGGTCCAGTTGAGCCATCTGGTAGTAGGCATCCCCCAGGGCCAGATAATGCTCCAGGGCCCGGTCAATCTTCCCCAGACTGACCAGCAGGTCTATCAACTTGAGACGGGCCGTGATGTTCATCGGCGCCAGACGGAGGACCCGTTCATACATCGCCACTGCCTGGGAGAAGTTGCCCCGAACGCGGTACGTATCTGCAATGGCCAGAAACTTCCCCACTGCCTGTTCCGTCCGCCCCATTGCGACCAAGGTTTCTCCGATCTGACGGTGGATCGGGAGGAACGTGGGGGCCCGTTCCACAGCGCTCATCAATTCATCCATAGCCGCCCGGACCAAGTCACGCCGGAGGTACTCCTGGGCCAGGCCGATAGACTGAATGACGCGTTCCGATCCAGGTACCGTCAGCATCTCGGCCAGGCTCAGCACTGGCCCTTCACGGGAAAGCAGGTCTAACCGCTGGCGGGCCTGATGGACCTTGTCTTCCCAACCCTTTGCGCTGAGAAATGAAATCAGCGTATTGATGAACTCTACGGCCTGTTCTCGTTCCCCGCGCGCGGCATAGGTGTGGGCCAGTTCGTCGTACAGGCGAATCAGGTCATCGGCCTGGTCTTGCCGGACGGTGCTCAGGTCCACGATTTTGAGCACTTCCAGAAAGTGGGTCAGGGCTTCATCTATACGTCCCAGCGCCCGGTAGCACTCTCCCAAGGCGAAGAGACTGCCTAACCGGTACTGGGGGCTGGAGACGGATTGCTGGAATTGGGCAATGGCGTCCTCAAATTGCAGTTTTTGCTGATACAAAAGCCCCAGGTTGAAGTTGACCGCCGGCTCAATGACGCCGCCCCTCAAGACTTCCTCGTAGCAGGCGATGGCTTCGTCCACATCGCCCCGTTCCTGCGCGTCAATGCCCCGGCTAATGAGGGCGTCTATTTCCCGTTTGGAGAGGGGACGCAGGATGAGAGGGCCGGTCTGAGGGGGCGTTTCCTCAAAGACGACTTCGGCCAGTTGGGCCAGAGCGGTGCGCCGGGCCGTCTCTACGGGATTTCCTCCCTCCGGTTGCTCTTCCGGCAATTCCTCCGGGAATGTTTCCAGGGGCCCTGTCCCCACAGTTGTTGGGATTCCGTAACGGAGCGCGTCCATCAATGCCAGGATGTCCGGATGGCGCGGGTCCAGTTTCAAGGCGTACTGGCAGAGTTCCATCGCCTTCTCCGTCTCGCCCCGGTCCCGGTAGAGAGTCGCCAGAGCCAGGTACTCGGCGATAGCCTCGCGGTGCTTCTGCTGGCTCAGATAAACACGGAGAAGATTGACATGAGCAGTTATGCAGGACGGGTTGGCACGGATGGCGTCCTTCCAGCGCTCCACGGCCAGGCTGGACGCCTGCTGGCGGAGGTAGAGATCGGCGGCCTGCAGGTAGGCCTGAGCGGCTTCCTCACGGCGCCCCAAGCGCTCCAGCACCTGGGCCACTTGCTCCCGCAGGACCGGGTTTTCCTGGGCCAGGTCAGCAGCGCGCTGAAGAACGGGCAGGGCCTCCTCCGCGCGCCCGGCCCCAGCCAGAGCCAGTCCCAGTCCGCTCAGCGCGTCCGGCTCATCGGGGAATTCGGCCAGGGCTTGCTGGTAGGCCGCAATCGCCTCCTCCCAGCGCCGCTCCCAGGCCCGGGCCGCTCCCTGTCGTAGTGTCTCTTCATAAACCGCGCGATTCCCGGCCATCAACAATGCCTGTGAGGGGGCGGCGGCTTCGCCGCCGCCCCATTGCATTTACATCAGACCCACGCGAGCGTTAAACTCATCAATCAGGGTATCTATCTCTGCCACCTGCCGCTGGATGCCTGTCCAGTAGTCCGGGTCGTACCACTGAGCCTGGAGTTCCTCCGCCGTCTTGCCCTGCTGCTCCACCCAGGTAAAGTACTTCAGGTTGTGAATGCGACGCCGCTCCCAGTAGCCCAGTTCGGCCATGAAATCCGTGGTGCAACCCAGCAAATAGCGGTGGTAATCCGCTGCCGCATCCAGTTCGGTGTACTCTCCCCGCTCCTGGCGCAATTCCTCCAACCGGCTCCCATAGAGTTCCATAGAATCGGTCAGGACAGTGAGGACCACATCGCCCTCACCCAGTTCATACCATTTGGCGAATTTGATGCAGGAGAGCAGGTTGGCGATGCCGGAGATGCCCAGCAGGTCCAGGCGGTCCACCAGCCCCTCCGGCACGCCTTGCCGCACCAGGTAGGCCCGCCCGGTCGGCTCGTTGAAAAGACGCACCAGAGCCATGCAGGCGGCGTCGTCTATTGCCATCACCAAATCGGTGTTTTTGACGTTGTGAATCCAGGGGACGTGTTTATCGCCGATGCCCTCAATGCGGTGACCGCCGAAACCGTTCATCAGGAGTGTGGGGCACTGGAGCGCTTCGCTGGCCGCAACCTTGCTAGTGGGAAAGACTTGCTTCATGTAGTCCCCGCAGGCAATAGTGCCCGCTGAACCGGTGGTCAGGACAACGCCCCGATAGGTGTCCCGGGAGCCCAGTTCCCGGGCCAGCACCTCTTCCATCGCGTGGCCGGTGACCTCATAGTGCCAGAGGTAATTGCCGAATTCCTCAAACTGGTTGAAGATGAAGACTTCCGGACGGGTCCGGCGCAGTTCCCAGCATTTGTCAAAAATCTCTTTGACGTTGCTCTCGCAGCCTGGAGTGGCGATGACCTCTCCGGCCAAGCGGGAGAGCCACTCAAACCGCTCCCGGCTCATCCCCTCCGGCAGGATGGCAATGGAATCACAGCCCAGGAGTGCAGAGTTGTACGCTCCGCCCCGGCAAAAGTTGCCGGTGGAGGGCCATACGGCTTTGTGATACGTGGGGTCAAACTGTCCAGTAACCAGTCGGGGGACCAGGCAGCCGAAGGTGGCGCCCACTTTGTGGGCCCCCGTGGGGAACCACTTGCCCACCAGGGCAATGATGCGGGCCGGGACTCCAGTGAGGGCAGGTGGAAATTCCAGAACGTTCACTCCACCGAACCCGCCACCGAAGGAAACCGGTTCGTTCTTCCAGGTGATGCGGAAAAGGTTTAGAGGGTTGACATCCCAGAGGCCGACTTCCCGCAGGCGGGCGCGGATGGCCTCAGGGATACGGTCGGGGTCTTTCATCTGGGCGAAGGTGGGGATGACGATGCCCCGTTCCCGGGCTCGCTGGACGGCTCGCTCCAGCCCTGTTGGATGGATGGTCAGGTCTATCATTGTACATATCTCCGGATATTTTTCGTCTGTATTTGGCGTTTCAATTATAACGGTCATTGGATGAGTGTCAACCCGTTTTGCCTGGGGTTCAGATACCCCGGCCATTGTAGAGCAGGATTTGCACCTGCCCCAGGGCAACGGCGAGGGTTGCCTCTACGGTGCCGAAAGCGCCGTCACCAGCAAGTAGATGAGTATCCCCAGAATGACGACGGCCGCAAAGACCAGTGCGCCGGTCAGCAGCATACGCTCCTGCCGGTCCCGTTCGGCCTGGGCGGCCGCCAGCGCGCGCCGCCGTTCCTCCTCCAGCGCCCACCATTCCCGCAACCGCTTCTGAGATGCGGCCTCCGACTCCTCTTTGAGCCGCGCCGCCTCCGCCCGCACTTGCTCCAGCCGCTCCCGCGTGGTGGTCTGCAAGCGGCTTTGAAGGATGAACCCCACCAGGTCCAGAACACGACCGCAGCGGATACAGTGTTCTGCCTCGGGTGGATTGATAGCCCCGCAGTTGGAGCAGGTGCGTCCGGTGATTTCGTACGTCGTGCCACAGTAGGCGCAGGTCAACGTCCCATCTGGGTCAGGAATGAGCAAGGTGCTTCCGCACCCCGAACAACGGAAAGCCGTCATGTCCCAATCCATGTCTTCCCTCGGCAGATTTACGGAGTTGCCTGCTCCCCGGCGACGAATCGCCGGTTCGGCAGCAGAATGTGGTAATAAAAGCCGTTCATGCAAATGTGCTCCACCGGACGGTAATGCTGGCCGATGGCCTCCAGGACTGGCTGGGGATAAAACTGAGCCCGAAAGACAACAACGCCGAACTCCTCCGCTTCAATTCGGCGGACCAGTTCCGAGGTATCCAGCAACCCGTTCTTGTAGAGGTTCAGCAACTGGGTCGGGTTGGTCACCACCGGACGGTCTGCCAAAAGGCTGAAGGCGGCCTCTTCGCTAAACGGCGGCCCGTCCGATTCCCGGACGTAGGCCAGAATCCGCTCCCCGGCCCGGTAGTCCGCTTCGGTCAGCCGGTGGCCCAACTGGGTGTAGCCGCCGCTGTCGTAGTAGGCGAAGACGGCGCAATCCCTCTGAATCGTCCGGTCGGCAATGCCGATCGCCTGCGCCAGCGGCCCGAAGACCGGCCCCTCGGTGGGCATATGCAGGTTGCAGGCCGCCTGGATAAGGAAGAGGACAGGCACCAGCAGGGCCACCCCGTTCTCCCACCGAGGCCACCGACGGGAGACAACGTCGGTCAGCCGGAGCAGCGCCCGCCCGCTCATCACGCAGGCGGCGGCGACCGACGTGGTGAAGTACGCCGGCCCGGCCCCCCACTTCCCGCTGAGAAGCCCCATCCCGACCGCCAGCACAAACCAGAGGCTGTAGACCGACAGCCGGTCCCAGAAAAGTTCCCATACCAGCATCCCCGTTGCCAGCAGGATCAGGACAGGATAGAGGCGCAGCCACTGGTTCAGGAACAAAAGCGTCTGGCGGTAGTCAAACTCGTTGACGTTGGCGTGGATGATGTTGACGGTCCACTGACCGCCGGTAGCGCGGTCTATCAGCAGGAAAAGCCCTCCGGCGACCAGAGCCAGGCCAACCCCGCCCGCCAGCGCCCGGCGGATGTCCCGCAGAAAGACGAATCCCAGCGCGGCGATGACGGTGAAGACAGCCAGTTGTTTGGTGTACCCCGCGCAGAGCAGGAGGAAGAGGCCCAGAAGCAGGTACCGGTCGCCGTGGCGGGGATGCTGGAACTGGGCAATGGCGGCCACGGCCAGCGTCTCAAACATCACCATCGTCATATGCAGGCGACATAGGGGGCCAATCTGATAGACGATGTTGGCCGCCAGAAAAGAGAGCCCCGCCAGGATGGGGATGGTCCGAGGGAGCAGGCCGCGCCGACCCCCGACCTCCCGCCGCACAATCCAGGCGACCGTCGCCGCTGTGACCAGAGTTGCTAAAAACGAGACCAGTCGTCCGGCGACCAAGCGCGGGCCAAAGGCCCCCAGGAGCGGGACGATGAGCAGGTGGAAGAGCGGCGGGTAGTTGGAGCCGTAGAACGGGAAGGTGCTGTTATCCCGGTACGGCCACTCTCCCCGGCTATAGAGCACCGCATCGTACAGTTCAAACCCTTCCCCCTGATCGTAGTCGTACGGCCAGCGGAAGAGGGCCACCGAATAGTCCAGGAAGACGACCAGGTACCCGATGAAGACCAGAAGGGCGATGGCGGTGAACAGGTAGACGACAGAGTGCAGGCAGCGCATAGGTTACTGAAACCCGCTTTTTCCGCGTCCTACTTCTTCTTGGCTTCCAGGCCCTGGCGGACGATGGCGGCGAAATCGGCCGCGCGCAGGCTGGCGCCGCCTACCAGTGCGCCGTCAATCTCCGGCTCCTGCATGAACTCGGTGATATTGGCAGGGGTGACCGAACCGCCGTACTGGACCCGTATAGCCTGAGCGACCTCGTCCCCGTAGAGTTGGGCCAGGACGGCGCGAATGGCCTGGCGAATGATGCGGTTGGCATCCGGGCCGTAGGCGGGGACGCCGGTGCCGATGGCCCAGATGGGCTCGTAGGCAATGACGACCCGGCGGGCCTCTTCCGCCTCCACCCCGGCAAAGGCGGCCCGCACCTGGGCACCGACAATCTTCTCCGTCTCCCCGGCCCGATTCTGCTCCAGATTCTCTCCTACGCAGACGATGGGGGTCAGACCATGGGCCAGGGCGGCGCGCAATTTGCGGTTGACCATCTCATCGGTCTCACCGAAGTGGGTGCGCCGCTCCGAATGTCCGATAATGACGCAATCGCACAGGCCCACCAGCATACGCGGGGAGACCTCGCCGGTGAAGGCACCGGCCTCTTCCCAGTGCATGTTCTGCGCGCCCACGCGAATGGCGGAGCCCTCCAGGGCTCGCCGGACAGCCTCCAGCGCTGGGAACGGCGGGCAGACAGCGACTTCTATCCCTTCTACCCCTTCCAGCAGGGTTTTCAGTTCGGTCACCAGCGCGACGGCTTCGGTGATGGTCTTATGCATTTTCCAGTTTCCGGCGATGAATGATGTTCGCATAGAGATTACCTCGCTCGGGACAATTCCTGGAAACTCCGGTATTCTGGGTGAGCATTATATCATCGTTTGTACCGCGAGAAAAGCCAGAAATTTGGGGTTTTGCGGCAGTTGAAGGCCGCCGCCAAACCATATAAGGTTGGGCAGGCCCT
>DAOTWK010000135.1:0-8203 GCA_034435815.1 Anaerolineae bacterium
ACGCCCGCCAGGCCCTCAAACTGGCCCACCGGGGCTACGTCCTGGAGACCGGGACCATCACCCTGGCAGGCACCTCCCAGGAACTGATGGATAGCCCCCGGGTGAAAGAGGCGTACCTGGGTGGATGAATGGACGGGAGATGGTTGTGGCGCGGCTTCGCCCCTGCTACAACCATCCTCTCTTTGCTCGGAGCGCCTATGTCTATTCCTGGTCCTGAAGACATCCTCCGCCACGAGTTTCCCAACGGCATCGTCCTGCTGGTGCGGGAAAACTTCACCAATCCCACGGTGGTCGTCAGCGGCTACCTGGAGGTTGGCTCCTGCGACGAGACGCCCCAGCAGGCCGGCCTGGCCGCCTTCACCGCCTCCGCCCTCACCCGGGGCACCATCCATCGCACCTTTGACCAGATTTACGAGGAGGTGGAGTCGGTGGGGGCCACCATCGGTGTCTCTGCTGGGATCTACGAGACCGGCTTCGGCATCAAGTGCCTGGTGGAAGACCTACCGCGCATCCTGGATGTCCTGGCGGATGTCCTCCGCTATCCGACCTTCCCACCTCAGGAAGTGGACAAACTGCGCGGGGAAATCATCACCGACCTGGAAGAGCGGGCCCACGACACCCGCCGTATGGCATCGCTTACTTTCCGGGAACTGGCCTACCCGCCCGGCCATCCCTATGGGCGCAGCGTGAACGGGTACATAGAGACCGTCTCCCCGCTGACGGCCGACGACCTGGCTGCCTTTTACCGCGCCCACTACACGCCCCAGGGGATGGTCATCGCTGTCACAGGAGCGATAAAGGCAGTGGAAGCGGTGGACCTGGTGGAGCAGGCCTTCGGCGATTGGAATGGCCCCGACCCCCAGCGCGCCCCCTCTCCGCCCGTCTCTCCGCCGGAGGAGGTCCGGCAGAAATTCGTCCCCATTCCCGGCAAAACTCAGACGGACATCGTTCTGGGCTACCCCGGCCCTGCCCGCACCGACCCGGCCTTTCTGGACGCGCTGCTCTGCAATACCGTCCTGGGCGTCTTCGGGATGATGGGGCGCCTGGGCGATAAAGTCCGGGACGAACAGGGGCTGGCTTACTACTCCTACAGTCGGGTGGAGGGGGGTAGGGGGCCCGGCCCCTGGACCGTCATCGCCGGGGTGAATCCGGCCAATGTGGAGCGAGCGCTGGAGAGCATCCGGGCCGAAATCCGCCGGATCTGTCAGGAACCGGTGCCGCCGGAGGAACTGGCCGATAGTCAGTCTTTCCTGGTGGGCAGTCTCCCCCTGCGGCTGGAGACCAACGAGGGCGTCGCCGCCGCCATTTTGGACATAGAACGGTATGGCCTGGGGCTGGATTATCTGCAACGCTACGGCGACCTGATCCGGGAAATCACCCCGGAGCGGGTGTTGAGGGCCGCGCAGCGCTGGTTGAACCCCGACGCCTACGTCCTGGCCTTGGCCGGCCCGCCGCCCCAATCATAGGGGTCCAGGGCTTGCCCCTCCGAGAACTATGACCGTTACGATTCGCCCGCTATTCTCCACCGACACCGAACAATGGCTGGCCCTCCGCCGGAAACTCTGGCCCGACACTTCCATCCCTGTGCACCTGGCGGAAATGGAGGCCATCCTGGCGGACTCCGAACAGTACGCCGTCTTCGTCAGCGTGGACGATGAAGGCCATTTGAGCGGATTTGTAGAGGTCTCGCTGCGGTCCTGCGCCGAGGGTTGCGCTACTCGTCCCGTAGGCTACATTGAGGGCTGGTTTGTGGAGGAAAGCGCGCGTGGCCGGGGGATCGGGCGGGCCCTGATAGATGCGGCGGAGGAGTGGGCCCGCGCGCGCGGATGCCGGGAACTGGCCTCCGATGCCGACATCGCCAACGAGGCCGGCCAGCAGGCCCATCGGGCGGTGGGCTTTGAGGAGGTGGGGCGAAACGTCCACTACCGGCGGGCCATCTCCCCTCCCCCGGAAGCCGGGCCGGCCGCCGGGCCGGTTCCTCTTCGGGAAGAAGGACGGTCGGTCCCGGTCCTGGCCGTGGGAGTGGACCTGATAGAGATTCCCCGGGTAGAGCGGGCATTGAACCGCTACGGGGAGCGCTTCCTGCGCCGGGTCTTCACCCCGGCGGAGGTCATCTACAGCCGGGGGCGGGTGCCCGAACTGGCCACGCGCTTTGCGGCCAAAGAGGCCGTCGCCAAAGCGCTGGGGGTGGGGATGCGGATGCTGGCGTCCGACGGGGTGGAATGGCACGAGGTGGAGATTCTGGGGGACTGGCGGGGCCGTCCGGAGGTCTACCTGCACGGACGGGCGGCCCGTCGGGCGGCTCAACTGGGGCTGACCCAATGGGCCGTCAGCCTTTCCCACGAGCGGGAGTATGCCATCGCCTTTGTTGTCGCAACGGGTTGAACGACGATCTGGTGATGGCGGCAAAGCCGCCACCACCAAAATCATTCCTCATCTTCTCCACGTAAACTGTCGCCTTCCCATTGCAGGGGACGCACTGCTGCTTGTATCCCGACCAACCGCTCCAGCGCACGGGCAAACTGCGCCGGGTCGCCAGTAGTGTAGAAAACGTGTTCGGTCTGCACCGCGGGCTGAAAGCCTGCGCTACTCAGCACCCGCCGGACCTGCCGGGCCACCGCTGAGGCCGGGTCTATGATTTCCACCCTCGGCCCCACGATGCGCTCCATCAGCGGGCGCAGGAACGGGTAGTGGGTGCAGCCCAGCACCAGTTCATCTATCCCCGCCGCCAGCAGCGGCTCCAGACAACCTCGTAGCAGCGCCTCCGTCTCCGGTGTGTCCAGCGCGCCGGCCTCTACCGCCTCCACCAGCCCCGGGCAGACCTGCGGGATAACGCGCACATCCCGGGCGAAGCGCTCTAGCAATGAGGCAAAGAGTTCCCCCTGAAATGTTGCCGGAGTGGCGATAACGCCCACCTGACCGTTACGCGTCCGCTGCGCTGCCGGTTTGACCGCCGGTTCCATGCCCACAAACGGTACCTGGGGGAAAACATCTCGCAGGTAGTGCAGTGCGGCGGCGGAGGCCGTGTTGCAGGCCAGGACCACCACCGCCGCGCCCTGTGCCAGCAGGAAGCGGGTGATGCCCTCGGCGAACTGGCGTACCTCCTCCAGGGGGCGCGGCCCGTAAGGGATGTGGGCCTGGTCGGCTACATAGAGGGTGGGGACATCGGGAAGTTCCCGAACCACTTCCCGCCAGACCGAAAGACCGCCAACACCGGAATCAAAGACGCCGATCATATTGTATGACGATTACCAATTTTCTCTGACGATTTGACAAATCTTCTGCTATATATTATCCTAAGCGTACAATAGTGGCAAGGGGGAAGCATGCATACGGTGACCGCTCGGATTGGTGCCCGCTACCAGGTGGTTATTCCGAAGGCCGTCCGGGAAGCACTGAACCTTCGGCCCCAGGACACCCTGCTGTTCCTGGTGGACGGTGACACGGTATTTCTGCGCCCCAAACCCGCCAGTTTCACGGAAACCCTGCTGGGACTGCACCGGGAAATCTGGCCGGACCCGGATGCCTGGCTGGAAGAGGAGCGCGGGGCATGGGAATAGAGGGCCTGCGGCAGGCCCTTGCCCGGTGTCGGCTCATCCTTCTGGACACCATGGTCTTCTCCTACCATCTCTCGGCCCATCCCCGGTACGCCCCACTGAGCCGGGTGGTTCTGGAAGCGGTGGAATCGGGTCAAGTGACGGGGTTGACGACCACTGTGACGCTGGCGGAAATTCTGAGCCTCCCGGCGCGGATGTCCAACCGGGCAGTGATGCTGGAGTACGAACTCTACCTGGCTCACTTCCCCAACCTGCGTCTGGTGCCGCTGGATGCGGCCCTGGCCCGTGAGGCTGCATGGGTCCGGGGGACGACCGGCTTGCGCCTGCCGGATGCGGTCCAAGTCGCCGCCGCGCGGCTCTCCAGCGCCGACGGCATTGTGACCAACAACCGCCGCTGGGTCGGGCGGGTCAGCGCCCCGCCGCTGATAATGCTGGAAGACTACCTCACAGAGTACTGATACGACGCCACCTCCGTCGTCACCGGCGCGTAGGCGGAGACAACCACTACCGCTCGGTTCACCCCCCCGCCCAGCGGAATCACCCACTCCCCCGTCTGGTCGGGGTTCAGCGTCAGCCGCTGGACCGTTGTCTGGGGCCCAAAGAGGACCAGTTGCACCAGCCAGCGCTGGGGGAGGACGTTGGCGTGGCGGATAAAGCCCGCCGGCTCCCACCCCCCGCCGTCGGCCTCAAAATCGCTGAAGTAGCCGATCTCGGGGACGGCCACATCGTCCAGCGCGAAGCCCGGACGGTTGACCGCGTCGTCGGTGATGTACTCAAAGCGCACCAGCACCTTCTTCCCGGCATAAGGCGTCAGGTCCACCCGCTCCTGAATCCACTCCGCTTTGCTCTTCCCCCCACTGCGGCCCGTGTAGGCCCAGCCGAAGGAGTTGCCGTTGGGGTTCTCCGGCGTCCCAGAGGGGGTGGTCAGAATCTCCCAAGTCCTCCCGCCGTCGGTGGAGACCTCCACATAGGCGTAGTCCCAGTCTTCTTCTATATCGTACCAGCACCAATACTCCAGCGTCGCCTTCTGGACGCCGGTCAGGTCAAACTCGCGCGTCAGGGTCATATTGGAGTCGTCGCCCCGGTTGGACCACCAGAGGTACTTGCCGCTGTGGGCGCGGGTATCCATCAGTCCGACCTGGGTGGAGCCAGTGAAGGAGAAGCGCAGGGGACGGTCGCCTTTCAGTTCTATGTAGTCGGCGGCATACTGGTGGACAGTGGCCTGGCGAGTCGCCGGGTAGGATTCCAGACGGGTCTCTATCTTGAAGGGTGGCGGGTCTATCTCCCGGTAGCCGTACCGCCCGTCCACCAGTTTGGGGTCATCCAGCAGGTTGGCGACCACCCAGTCGGCAAATAAGTCCACGTGGGTCATACCGGTGCCCAGGTCGGCCAGGACGGCGTCCACCGCGGCGAAGCCGTTCTCGTCGTGGGCCACCAGCCCCCGGGTGGCTTCGGCGCCGAAGCGGTCCAGGAAATAGGCCATAAAGAGGTACGCTGCGCCGTAGTTGGCCCCGGCGGCTCCCGGCCCCTCGGGCCAGGAGTTCAGTTGGGTGTCGGGCCGGCGGGAGAAGACGTAGTCGGCGCCACCCGTGTCGTAGCCATTCAGGTACGAGGCCAATTCCGACGATCCCTCGTTCAGCCAGGTATCCTCGTTCCGGTCGTTGTACCAGTGAATCATGTGCTGGAACTCGTGGGCCAGGACGCCGTTGTAGAAGTTGTCGTTGACGGTGACGTTCTCAATCTGGATGTAGAACATCTCCATCGCGTTGGAGTCCTCCCGGACGGCGGGGACGAACTCGTCGGCGGAGGAGTAGTAGCCCGCGACGGTGTCGCCCAGGTTGCGGGCATGGAGGATGTGGAGACGGGGGTCGTTATCCACGCCGGGGTTCCATTCAGAACCGAAGAAGTTGCGGTTGGTGGGGTAGGTCTCCCGGGCGAAGAGGTCCGCTGCCGCTTTGAGGTCTTCCTCGTCCACTTTCACGCCCTCCTCCACCCACATATAGACGACGTCGTTCTTGTAGCGGAGGCAGGCGGTCAGGTCAAACTGTTCGTCCGTATCCACGTTGGAGGCGTGGAAGACGCGGCAGGTGCCAACGGGGTAATCCGGTGCGCCCTCTGGGTTGACGGTACGGGGGGTATCCGGTGGAACGCCCCGCAATCGGATTGCCAGTTCGTGGAGGTCCCGGATAGGGATGAGGGTCTCCTCCAGCAATCGCTCCGTCTCGGCGGCCTCCGGGGGCAGCGGCTCCCGGGTCAATTGGGGGGTGACGGGCGGCTCCGTCGTTGGCTCCACTGCGCTGAGGAGAGGCTCCAGCAGGGACTCCCAGTCTATGGCGGGAATCCACGAACAGCAAACGCAGGCCAGCAGCAGAAGCAGAACCGAGAGCGTCAGCACAGCAGTCAGAGATTTCATGGCTTTCCTCTCTCTTCTAACAATTACTGAAGCAGGGGGCGAAGGGCAGGAATATCCTGCTTCACCTCATTTTCCAGATTGACCAGGCCCAGAAGGCGGATTCGGGGAGGGGTCTCCAGTTCCACCCAAATATCCAGGTCGCTATCCGGACGCGGTTCGTTCCGGGCGTATGAGCCGAAGATGCCAACCACTGTTATCCCGTACCGCTCCCGCAATTCCGGCAGGTGGGCCCGAAGGGTTTGCCGATTTCTTTTAAGGTGAGATTCCGCCTCTCCGAATCTGCTAAGAATGTCATCTTCTGCCCCTTAGTTGGAAGAAAACGCCGACGTCCTCATCTGCGCCCTTCTCCGGAGCCTTCCCGTATGACTCCCGCCATCAGCGCAGCCGCCAGAAACGCCAGCACCGCGCCGAAGAGGAAGGGGGCCGAGGGGCCAAAACCCTGCCAGGGGCCGACCCCCTGCCAGAGAATGCCCGCGATGAAGGAAGCCGGGAAGTCCAGGATGCCCAGCACGGCGTTGTAGGTGCCGTAGGCGGTGCCGCGCAGGTGCTCCGGTACAATGTCGGCGACCATGGCTTTGGCGGTGCCGTAGGCCATGCCGTAGTAGACGCCGTAGAGGGCATAGAGCAACCAGACCTGCCATCCGGTGCGGGCCAGCGCCACTCCCAGATAGATAGCGCCGTAGACCAGCCATCCGCCAACGATGACCCGTTTGCGACCGATATGGTCGGATAGGGAGCCCGCCGGGGTGGAGACCAGGGTATAGACCAGGTTGAAGGTTGCCAGCATCCCCAGAACCCCAACCACGCTCAGTCCCCGCTCCTGGGCGCGCAGGATAAGGAACGCGTCCGACGAGTTGCCCAGGTCAAAGATGCCGACGATGAGCATAAAGAGGGCAAATCGCGGCCCCAGGCCCTGGAAGGTGATGCGGGGCCGCTCTGCCCCGCCTTTCACTGGCACATCCCGCGCGCCCAGGGCCAGGGTCAGGACGCCCAGGATGCCCGGGATGATGCTGATGAGAACGACGGTCTGGAAGGTGCTGCGGCTCAACTGGGCGGCCCCGCGCTGGGCCAGCCAGACGACCAGCAGGGCGATGAGAATACCCACCAGCGCGCCCGCCGTGTCGGCGGCCCGGTGGAAACCGAAGGCCAGGCCCCGGTTCTCCTCGCGGACAGAGTCGGCGACCAGCGCATCCCGGGGGGCGGTCCGGATGCCCTTGCCGACCCGGTCGGCCCAGCGGATGGCGGCAACCAGGCCCCAGGAGTTGGCGAAGTAGAAAAACGGTTTAGAGAAGGCCGACAGCGCATACCCGGCGACCGCCAGTCCTTTGCGGGCCCGCAACCGGTCGGAGAACCAGCCGGAGAAGACTTTGAGCAGGCTGGACGTGGCCTCGGCGACGCCCTCTATCAGGCCGATGACGCTCGTGCGGACGCCCAGGACGTTGGCCATAAAGAGGGGCAGGATATTCAGGATCATCTCGCTGGAGATGTCTGTGAAGAAACTGGTCAGGCCGGTGGCCCAGATGTTGCGGGGAAGGGAGCGCGATCCTGTACGAGGTTGCAGAGTGGTTTCGCTCATAGAGCATGTTCTCCGACAGGCTTAATCGGGTGAGAAGAACACCATCCCAACCCCCATCTGCTCCAGCGCCTCTTCGGCGTAATAGGTGACCAGCGCGCTGGGGTCGTCCAGCGCAGCGCAGAGGGCGGGGATGGCCTCTTCGGGCTGAATGGCGCAGAGGGCGCGGGCGGCGCCAGCGCGGGCGGCTACGTTCTCGTCTCCCAGCGCGGCGATCAGGGCCGGGACGGCGGGCGTCCCAATCTGGGCCAGTGCATCGGCGGCCAGACGGGCCACATAAGCCGAGGGGTCGGAGAGGCGGACCACCAGGGGCTCCACAGCCTCTGACGGTCGGAGACTGGCCAGTCCCACCACCGCGCAGGCCCGTACGTCCGGGTCGGGGTCCTCCAGCGCGGCGATCAGCGCAGCCACTGCCCGGGGAGTGCCGATGGCCGCCAGGGCGCGGACGGCCCACCAGCGGCGGTCCCGGTCCGACGCGGCCTGCCATTCCATCAGGATGGGGAGAGCCGCGTCTCCCAACTGCCCGACGCTCCGGGCCGCCTCCTCCGCCCGAAGGTCATCGCTGGTGGCTATGGCTTCTTCCAGTGCACGGAGTGGGTCTGTCATCCGGTTCTGATGAATGCCCCATCGCTCGGAGCGCACTCTTAACATGGCGGAAAC
>DAOTWK010000136.1:0-7353 GCA_034435815.1 Anaerolineae bacterium
CCGGCACGATATGGGGACTGGGAGTGTATCTCTACGACCGGGATGCGCCGGAGCCAGCCGCGCTGGTCAGCCCACCGATGACATGGCCGGAGACCTTCTCGGCCAACAACCCCAGCACATGGGGGGAGATTGCCTTCAACCCCGCGCCTTACGTCCCGCGCTCTGCCGTCGCTACCGGGACAACCGACGTCCGGCGGGGGTTGGGGAACAGCGTGGTCGCCGACGCCTACGTGGGCGGCGGCGGCGACTGCGACGGCGGCTACCTGGGCGGCGGCGACGTCAACCACGGCGACGAGGGCCTCTTCGTTGCCAGCCAATCCCTGATTGGCGACTTTCCCTGCTGGAGCAAATCCTACCTGAAGTTTGGGTTGAGCGGCATCCCCCCGGGCAAAGTCATCATTTCGGCCACGCTGACCCTGCACCTGTGGGGCAATGCCGGCTATGTTCCCTCCCAATCGTATCCTTCCTACATTCACCTCTTCACTGTCGCCGAGGACTGGGGGGAATACACCATCACCTGGAACAACGCGCCGATGGCCAAGGAGAACCTGAGCGCCACCTGGGTCTACGCGCGCACCGATAGCGGCCCGGACTTTCCCGGCGTGCCCTACCGGTGGGACGCGACACAGGCCGTGGCCGAGGCGTATGCAGCAGGTCGCCCCCTGAACATCGTCCTCTATACGGCCGACACCCACTTCGACAGCAGCAAGTACTTCGTCTCCTCCGACGCCAGCAGCGATTGGCTACCCGTGGGAAAGCCCACATTGAGGGTCGTTTGGGGAGACCCGGCACCGGAGGCCGAGAAGCGGGTGAGCCGCACCACCGCCCGCACCGGCGACGTCCTCACCTACACCTTGCGACTGCTGGGGGCCGGCACGCGGCTGTATCTGCGAGACCCGATTCCGAGCGGTAGCGCCTATATTGCCAACAGCGTTACCGGCGGGGCATCGTTCAACGCCGGAGCCAATCAGGTGGAGTGGAACGGGGTGCTGAGTGCCACGGAACGGCTGACCATTACCTTCGCCGTCAGCGTCACCGCGACCGGCCCGCAGGCCATTGTGAATACAGCCACCATCACGGATGGCGTCCATCCCTCCTTGACCGCCTCTGCGACCACTATTGCGAACGGTTTTCCCATCTATTTGCCAGTTGTGCTGAGGATGTGGTAAAAAATGGGCCAGGCACATTCCATGCTCCGCGCCCTCTGCGTCTCTGCGGTGAACCAGTTTCGGGATGTGTCCCAAATTCGTCGGAAATGGCCTTTTGGGCCCGGACGTTTACGTCCGGGCCCAAAATACGAAGCCCTTCGGGCTGAAAGAAGAAATTTTTCATTGCGGCAGTAGAGCCGCCGCAATGAAAAATATCTTTTTCCCAGGCTTGCGAGGCTCCGAGAGGATCAGACGAGCCACCCGGCAGGAGTTTTCAGCTCCCGAAGGGGGTTTTGCCATTGAGCCCGGCGGTTTACCGCCGGGCAAAGGAAGCCCAACAATTTTGGGACACACCCAGTTTCCGCCTCATTTGCACAAAGCAGGGGATTCGTGTATCTTTATACCATGCCCTGGCACAAGACTGTCCACTGGGGCCTGCAGGAGAATCCATGTCCGCCGATCCCCTGCTCACCGTCGTCATTGTCAGTTGGAACGTACGCGATCTGCTGGTGGCCTGCCTGCGTTCCCTCCAGGCCGACCTGGCGCGGGACGGCCTCTCCGCCGACATCTGGGTGGTGGATAACGGCTCTACCGATGGCACGCCGGAGGTCATTGCGCGGGATTTCCCCGCTGTCCGCCTCATCGCCCGGCGGGATAACCCTGGCTTCGCCGCTGCCAACAACCAGGCCATACGCGCCGCCCTGGAGACGGCCCCGCCCCGCTACTTCTGGCTGCTGAACCCCGATACCGAAGTCCTCCCCGGCGCGACGGCGGCGCTCGTCGCCGCGATGGAGATCCATCCCCGCGTCGGGGTGGCGGGCGCAAAACTCCTCTACCCTGACGGCTCCCTCCAGCATTCCGCCTTCCGCTTTCCGGGACTGGTCCAATTGGCCTTTGACCTTTTCCCCTTCCCCTCGCGCCTCTACGAGACCCGGCTGAACGGCCGCTACCCGCGCCGCCTCTATGATGGAGAGTCCCCCTTTTTTGTGGACCATCCGCTGGGAGCGGCGATGGTAGTCCGCGCAGAGGCAGTGGAGCAGGTGGGGCTGCTGGACGAGGGGTACCGCATCTACTGCGAGGAGATAGACTGGTGCTGGCGGATGCGACGGGTCGGCTGGCGGGCGCTCTGTATCCCGGCGGCGCGGGTGGTCCATCACGTCGGGCGCTCTACGGGCCAGGTCCCCATCTCATCTTTCGTCAATCTGTGGACCAGCCGGGCGCGGCTCTATGCCCGCTATCACGGACCCGTCACCCGCCGCCTGGCTCGGGTGCTGGTCCACGCCGGGATGCGGCGGCGAATGCGGGGCGCCACCCCCGAATGGCAGGAGGCCATCCAGCAGGTCCTGCAGGCGTGGGAGGGCCTTTAGACACCACGAAGGACATATGGAATACGCAATACGGAACACACAATACAGTAAAACGTAAAGCGTGAAAGATGATTTTAAATATTCCTTCGTGTCCTTTGTGTGCCCTTTGTGAACGTTGTGGTAAAATCTACGCATGGACACCTGGGACATCCTTCAGCGAGACATCGTGAATTGCCGGGCCTGTCCCCGGCTGGTGGCCTACCGGGAGGAGGTCGCCCGCACCCGAAAGCGGGCATACCGGGACTGGGCCTACTGGGGCCGCCCGTTGCCCGGCTTCGGCGACCCCAATGCCTGGCTTCTGATCGTCGGGCTGGCCCCGGCGGCCCACGGCGCCAACCGTACTGGCCGTATGTTCACCGGCGACGGTTCCGGTGCCACCCTGACCGCCGCCCTCTACCGGGCTGGCCTGGCCAGCCAGCCCTTGTCCGAGCATCGGGACGACGGCCTGGAACTGCGCGGCGTCTATGAAACGGCAGTCGTGCGCTGCGCGCCGCCCCAGAATCGTCCCTCCCGCCCGGAGATAGAGAACTGTCTCCCCTTCCTGGCCCGGGAGATGGCCCTGCTGCCGAACGTCCGGGTGGTGCTGGCCCTGGGGCAGATTGCGCTGGAAGGGTACCGGACTCTGCTTCAAAGGCAGGGAGTGGCCGTGCCTCCCATCCCGTTCCGTCACGGTGCGGTGGTCCCCTTCCCGCCGCCTCTGCCGACGTTGCTGGTCTCCTACCACCCCAGCCGCCAGAATACCCAGACAGGCCGCCTGACCCCCCAGATGCTGGATGAGGTGCTGCGGGTTGCAAACGAAAGACGGAATACGCAATACGTGAAACGTGAAGAGTGAAACGTGAAGAGTGAAACGTGAAATGAGCCTGGCTGCGGTTGTATTGACCTATAATGAGGAGCAAAACATCGTGGACTGCCTGACCACCCTGGCCTGGGCGGACCGGCGGGTGGTTCTGGACTCTTTCAGCACCGACCGGACGGTCGCTCTGGCGCAGGAAATGGGAGCGGAGATTCTGCGGCATCCCTTTGAGAACTACGCCAGTCAGCGGAATGTGGCTTTGGATTGGGTGGAGGCCGATTGGATTTTCTTCGTGGACGCCGACGAGCGGGTGCCGTCAGAACTGGCGGCGGAGGTCCAAGCAGTGGTGGCTGGTAAGGGGCCGGAGGTGGGCTGGTGGGTGCCCCGTCACAACTATATCTTCGGACGACTGACCCGAGGAGCCGGCTGGTACCCCGACTACCAGATGCGCCTGGTCCGGCGCGGATACGCCCGCTGGGAGCGCGCCGTCCACGAAATCGCGGTGGTGGACGGCCCTACGGGCTATTTGCAGAACCCCCTTATCCACTACAACTACGACGACCTGGCCGATTTTATCGCCCGCCAGAGGCGATACACCGACTACGATGCGGCCGTCCTGTTCGGAGAAGACGTTCGCCCCCGTTTCTACACCCCCTATTCCCAGGCTGTGCGGCATTTCTGGTGGCGGTTCGTCACTCTGAAGGGCTTCAGGGACGGCGGGCACGGCCTGTGGTTGAGCCTGTTAATGGCGTACTATGAGGCCGTAAAATACCGCAAACTGGGCCGATTATGGCGGAAAAGGCCCGCAAACGTCGCCACATTTTGAAATTCCTCCCCATTGTGGTAAAATAGTTCCTGTCCAGCGAGACTTTCTATCGCAAATCTAACACTTTTCTTGCGCAAAACCAACGTAAACCGGGTACGATAACAATTTGCAATCTGCTTATCCCGTCGGAGTAGTCAGAAATGGTTGTGAAAAACAGAACCGGTGCTCCGGACTGGCTGCAAACCCGAACGGAGGTCTGGCGCGCTGTGGGATGGACAGCCCCGCGCCCGGCGCGCCCCTGGCAGCCCCCTACCGACGTCTACGAGAACGAGAACGGCGTCGTAGTCCGGCTGGAGATTGCTGGGATGCGGGCCGAAGATTTCTCCGTCACTATGGACGAACGCCGCCTGGTCATTGAGGGTGTGCGTCAGGACCCGGAGCCTAAACAGACGTATTACCAGATGGAAATTGGCTACGGCGAATTCTATGTGGAGGTGTATCTACCCTGGATTGTGGACCCGGACTGTGTGGAGGCTACCTACGAGAACGGCTTCCTCCGGGTGTTCGTGCCCCGGCCCCCCACCTGTCGGGTCCGTGCAGTGATACCGGGAAATCGTGAGGAGTCAGGATAACAATGGGGCCTCTGGAAGATATCTTCCGTTCATTCAACATCCCTGCCATTCCCCGGCCGGGCCGGGAGGAATTGGGTGGCTCTGGCAAGTCAGACGCGCCTCCTATTCCGGAGGAGATCGCCATTCTCCCGCTGCGCGGCCTGGTGGTCTATCCGATGACGGCGGTTCCCATCCGCGTGGGCCAGCCCCGCTCCATCCGGCTGGTGGATGACGCCGTGGTCGGCAAGCGCGTCATCGGCCTGGTTGCCGCGAAGGACCCCGAACTGCCCGAACCCGGCCCCAACGATGTCTACCGGGTGGGCACGGTCGCGATTGTCCATCGCCTCTTCAAGGCCCCCGATGAGACCATCACCCTCATCATGCAGGGCCTTCGGCGCATCCGGATAGAAGAATTCGTCGCCACCGAACCGTATCTCATTGCCCGGGTACGGGAGATTCCCGAACAGATTGAGGAAGGCATAGAGATTGAGGCCCTCCAGCGGACGATTGTGGATACCTTCCGTCGCCTGGCGGAACTCCTGCCCGCTGTGCCGGAAGAACTGATGCTGATGGCCATCAATGCTGAAAATCCGCTGCAACTGGCCTACGCCATCGCCACCCACATCCGCATGAACCTGGAGGATGCTCAGCGGCTGCTGGAATTGGATTCCACCCGCGAGAAACTTCACTTCTTGCTGGCCCTGCTGACCAAAGAACTGGAGGTCGTGGAACTGGGGCGCAAGATTCAGAGCGAGGCCCAGTCCGAAGTGGAGAAGGCCCAGCGAGAGTACTTCCTGCGGGAACAACTCAAGGCCATCCAGCGGGAACTGGGTGAGGCCAGCGAACAGCAGATGGAGGTGGAGGAGTTCCGCCGCAAGATAGAAGAAGCCGGGATGCCCGAAGAGGCGGAGAAGGAAGCCCGGCGGGAACTGGACCGGCTCAGCAAACTCCCCACCGCCGCTGCCGAATACGGCGTCATCCGCACCTACCTGGATTGGCTGACCAGCCTCCCCTGGAACGTGGAGACGGAGGACAATCTGGATATCGCCCACGCCCGCCAGGTGCTGGACGAGGACCACTACGACTTGGAGGAGATCAAAGAGCGCATCCTGGAATACCTGGCCGTCCGGAAACTGAAGGAAGAGCGCCGAAAAGCGGGCGTGGAGGAAGAAGAGCCAACGGACCAGATTCGCAAGGAGCGGGAAGGCGTCATTCTCTGCTTTGTCGGGCCGCCGGGAACGGGCAAGACCAGCCTGGGGCAATCCATCGCCCGCGCGCTGGGGCGCAAATTCGTCCGTCAGTCCCTGGGTGGTATGCGGGACGAGGCCGAAATTCGCGGCCACCGCCGCACCTATATCGGCGCGCTCCCCGGGCGCATTATCCAGGCCCTCCGGCGGGTCGGCACTAAAAACCCCGTCTTCATGCTGGACGAGGTGGACAAAATCGGGATGGACTTCCGGGGCGACCCGGCGGCGGCCCTGCTGGAAGTGCTGGACCCCGAGCAGAACCGGGAGTTCCGGGACCACTACCTGGATGTGCCCTTTGACCTCTCCAAAGTGATGTTCATCGCCACGGCCAACCTGCTGGACCCCATCCCGGCGCCGCTGCGGGACCGGATGGAGATTCTGGAACTCTCCGGCTACACCGAGATGGAGAAGGTCCGCATCGCGCAGGGGTATCTCATCCCCCGCCAACGACGGGAGAACGGTCTGACACAGGATGAGGTCACCTTCACCGATGGGGCCATCCTGCGCATCATCCGGGAGTACACCCGGGAGGCCGGGGTTCGTAACCTGGAGCGCCAGATCGGCCGCGTCTGCCGGAAGATTGCCACCGCCATCGCCGAGGGGAACGGGCGGACGCCCGTGCGGATCACTGCGCGCAGCATCCCCAAATACCTGGGCCGGCCCCGTTTCTTCTCCGAGACCAAACTGCGCACCGAAATCCCCGGCGTGGCCACCGGCCTGGGCTGGACTCCCACCGGCGGCGATGTGATGTTCTTTGAGGCCACCCGGATGCCCGGCAAGAAGGGATTCCAGATTACTGGCCAGTTGGGCGAAGTGATGAAAGAGTCCGCCCACGCTGCCCTCAGTTACGTGCGCGCCAACGCCGCAAATCTGGGCATCCCGGAGCACTTCTTTGACGAGATGGACATCCATCTCCACGTCCCGGCCGGCGCCATTCCCAAAGACGGGCCTTCAGCCGGCGTCACCATCGCCACGGCGCTCGTCTCCCTGCTCACCGGTCGCAAGGTCCGCTCCGATGTGGGGATGACGGGCGAAATCACCCTCCGGGGGCAGGTCCTCCCCGTCGGCGGGATCAAGGAGAAGGTGCTGGCGGCCCACCGCGCCGGCCTGAAAACGGTCATCCTGCCTAAGCAGAACGAACAGGACCTGGAGGACGTTCCCGACGAGGTCCGCAAAGCGCTCCGGTTCGTCTTGGTCAGCCGGGTGGACGAAGTGTTTGAGGCGGCTCTGGAACCCGACCGTCACCCGGCTCCCGCAACGGACACCCCTGAACCGTCCGACGCGCCCGAGGAGGAGTCGGAATGAGGAAAATCGTCATTGTGGACGATGACCCCAACATGAGCCGCCTGATGCGCACCCTGTTTGAACTGGAAGGCTTTGAGGTCGTTAGTGCTCAGCGCTACCAGGAAATCCTACCC
>DAOTWK010000137.1:0-3040 GCA_034435815.1 Anaerolineae bacterium
AAGTGCCCGGCACGTCAGGGAACATCGGGAACGGGCCGGGCATTTTGCCCGGCCCGGAAGGCGGCCAGATTCCGCTCCGGGTCCCGGGGCCACCGGTGCCGGATGGTTTCCTCCACTGCTGCAGCCGGCAAGACGTTCCCCAGGCAAGTATGGCCGACCGCGGCACCCAGTACAAACAAGTTGGCCGGCAGGCCAGCGGGCAGCACATCCGGGGAGAGGTAGACGGGGTTTCCTCTTGCCGCGCGCACCTGCTCCAGCACCACTTCCAGCGCCGGATACGCCGCCTTCCCCAGCATAACAGCCGTCGGGAGCCAGCGCTCCCCGAAGAGCAGAAACTCCCCGCCGGGCCGCAGGACGCGCACCGCCCGCAGCGCCTCTGAGACCTCCATCGCGATGACCAGGTCGGCCCCCCGGGGCGGGATATTCGGCCCCACCGCCGACCGTCCCAGCCGCAATTGCGCATTGACCAGACCGCCCCGCTGGGCCATGCCCTTGTAGGGGTAGAGGCAGACCGGAAGGCCAAGGGCTGCGGCCGCCTCCGCAATCACCTCTCCGATGGTCAGGAGCCCCTGACCGCCGACACCGACGAGAAAGATATCCAGAGTCTTTTCGGTTTTCATCGCCTATTCCGGGATACGGACCAGAGCGTCCCGGTTGCACACCTGGGCGCAGAGGCCGCAGCCGTAGCAAAGTGCGGGATTGATCACCACCGCCTCTGCTCCCAGGTCTATGGCCGGGCATCCTGTGAGCAGGATACACAATTTGCAAAGGTTACAATTCTCCGGCACGACCCGCACAGCGCCCGCCCGGCGTCCCCGACGCTGAGCCTGGATGGCGCATTCTTGCCGGGATAGAATGACCTTGACGCCGGGCAGCGCCAACGCCTGCTGGATGACCGCCGTCGTCCCATCCAGGTCAAAAGGGTCCACGACAAAGAAGTGCTCTACCCCCAGCGCGGGCACCAGTTGTGCGATGTCCACCCGACGGCCTCCCGGCGGCTGGAAGTCCTCCGCGGTGCTGGGGTTGACCTGCATACCCGTCATCGCTGTCCAGCCATTGTCCATAATGACCACCGTCAGGGGGACGGCGTGCTGGACTGCGTTAATGAGAGCCGGGATCCCCGCGTGGAAAAAGGTGGAGTCGCCGATGGTGGCGATGACCGGGGTTTTGACCCCGGCGTGGACGTAGCCTTGGGCCAGGCCGATACTGGCCCCCATCGCGACCTCGTTCCAGACCGTGTCAAAGGGTGGGTTCATCCCCAGGATGGTGCAGCCGATGTCCCCGGTCACCATGACCTGGTCCCGCCGGTATCCGGCCCGGCGGATGGCTCGGTTGAGGGCCAGAAAGGTGCCCCGATGGGGACAGCCCGGACAGACCGTAATGGGACGGGGCGCTGCCAGTTGCTCTGCCTCCGTCTCGGTTGCGAAGAGGTCGGGGGGGATGGAAAGGTCTAATGCCGTCGCGATTCCCCGGACGACATGGCGCACGTCGTACTCGCCGACCCGCTCCAGTGTCCCATCCAGTTTGCCCACGATGCGACCGGTAAAGCCGAGCCGGTGCGCTTCCACATAGACTCCCCGCTCCAGATGGGGCTCCAGTTCCTCCAGAACTACCACGGTATCCACTATCTGCAGCAGAGCCCGAACCTCTTCGGAGGGAAAAGGGTGCGGGGCCCGGATGCGCAGTGTGGAAACGCTCTGAGGGTCCAGGCCAAAATGAGCCGCAATCTCTAATCCTTCCTCTAGATACGCGTTGACCACGCCGGCAGCGATAATCCCCAGTCTCGGATGACGGCCTCTCTCAGCCGTCGTGACCTGGAGAGAGTTCAGCCCTGCCCGCTGGAGCCATCGCCCAGCTTCTTCCAGTCGGGCGATCAGGTCCCGATGCTGCTGCATACAAATGGCGGCGCCCGCTTTGGTAAAGCGCGCGATGTCCCGAAGGAGTTGGGGCTCCCGTTCCAGGAAGGGGGGAGGTTCATCCACCTCCACTGGAGCGGAGGCGTGAGCGATTGCGGTGACCAGTCGGACCAGGACCGGCGTCCCTACTGCTTCAGAGAGGTCAAAAGCCAGGCGGGTGAGTTGGTACGCCTCTGCCACAGAGGAGGGATCCAGGAGGGGAAGGTCGGCCAGAAGGGCGAATCCTCGCGAGTCCTGCTCGCACATCCCGGCGCTCACGCCGGGGTCATCGGCCACATAGATGACCAGTCCGCCGACGACGCCAGAGTAGGCGACGGAGTAGAGGGAGTCGGAAGCCACATTCAGGCCCGACATCTTCATCGTGCAGAGGGCCCGCTGGCCCGCCCAGGCGGCCCCGGCGGCAATCTCCAGGGCCACCTTCTCGTTGGTGCTCCATTCCACGTAGACGCCCGGTGGCTGAACTGCCAGCAGACTCTCTATAGCCCCGGTGGAGGGGGTGCCTGGATAGCCGGTGATGACGCGGGCGCCTGCATGCAGCGCGCCCAGGGCAAGCGCTTCGTTGCCGGTCAGAAGTTTCCGTGAAGACAAGGGATACCTCTCTATGAGTCATTCGGTAACAGATCGCCCTCTAAGGTGGAGGGGTTAAGGAAAAGGGCAGGGCCTGCCCAACCTTATATGGTTTGGCGGCGGCCTTCAACTGCTGCAAAGTCTTTCTCTGCCGGAAATAGGAGCAGCAATGGCTATTATAGCCAGGGCTGTACCCCCTGTCAACAGGTGATTTTGAGGTTGGGAGATAGGTTTGGACACCTGCTTCCTCATCCCTGGCCCTTCGGGCTACTTCTCTGACAAGTGCAGGCTTTCCCCGCAGGCGGGGAATTGCCGATTTTGGTCCTCTCCCTACCCCCCGACTCCCTTCCCTCGCCTCGGGCGAGCCTCGGCGTGGTCCTCCCGCTCGCCTTCGGCGGCGGGGGGGAAGGGAGAGCAGAGAATGGGTTTTGCGGCGGCGGCCCTCCGGGCCGCCGCCGCAAAACCCATTCTCTGCTCTCCCTTCCCTATCACCTGTTGACAGGGGGTACAGCCCTGGCTATAATAGCCATTGCTGCTCCTATTTCCGGCAGAGAAAG
>DAOTWK010000138.1:0-10294 GCA_034435815.1 Anaerolineae bacterium
TCGGCTGATAGAAGAAGCGCTCCTGAGGGGAGAACTTTCCCCTGGCAGCCGCATTGTGGAGGCCGAACTGGCCCGGCAGGCCGGCATCAGCCGGGGGCCGGTGCGAGAGGCCATCCAGCAATTGGTCGGTGAGGGGGTCCTGGTTCAGTATCCCTCCCGGGGCACCTTTGTTGTCCGGTGGACGCCCCAGGCCGTAGAAGAGGCATATACGCTGCGGGCCGTCCTGGAGCGCCTGGCCGTCCAGGAAGTCGTCAAGCGGGCCACACCGGACGACATCGCCCAACTCCAGGCCATTGTGGAAGAAATGGCCGCCCGTGCCCGGGAGGGCGATGCTCGCGCCCTAGTTCGCCTGGATGTGCGTTTCCACGAACAACTGTATGCGCTCTCCGGCCACTTGCTCCTGCAGGAGGTACTGGCCCGACTCCGGCGGCGGCTCTATGCCCTGATGGGGATGGACGAGGGGTATATGCTTCATAAAGACGAGATGGCCCAGGACCATCAGCGCATCGTGGATGCCCTGAAGTCAGGCGACGCCACGCTGGCCGGTGAGGTCATCAGCGCGCATATTCTGGCCGTCGGCGCGGAGGTGGTGGAGCAAGTCCGGTGGTGCGTGGAGGAGTCCAGTGAGACAGGCGATTGAACTCCCATACGGCTCACACACCGTCTCTGCAGAAGTGCCGGAGCGGAATCTGGTGGGGGTATACATCCCACAACCAGTCCCGGCCTGCGCCGACCCGGAAAGCGAAATCGCTCGGGCGCTGGCTGCGCCGCTGGATACCCCGCCGCTGCGGGCGCTGGTCCGCCGGGGCGAAACGGTGGTCATCCTGGTGGATGACCACACCCGCGCCACCCCGGCGGCCCGCATCCTCCCTCTGGTGCTGGAGGAATTGCTCCGGGGCGGCGTGCGGGAAGAGGATATCGTTCTTTTCGTCACCCACGGCACCCACCGTCTCAGCACCGAGGCCGAGGTCCTGGCGAAAGTGGGGCACGAGATGGCCCGCCGCTTCCGTGTGGAACAACACCTGTGTGCCGACGAATCGCGCCAGGTATACATTGGGCTGACCAGCCGGGGCACGCCGGTCTGGGTTAATCGGGTGGTGGCGGAGGCGGACCGGCGGGTTGGGATTGGTCACATTGGCCCCAGCCCCTATGCGGGCTATTCCGGCGGCTACAAACTGATTCTTCCCGGCGCGGCCGCGCTGGAGACCATCAACGTCAACCACAGCCTGGTCCCGCTGGGTTTCCGCCAGGCAGGGCGAACGGACATCCCGTGTCGGCTGGATATAGACGAGGCCGGGAGAATGGTGGGGCTGGACTTTGTGGTGGACGTGATACTCTCTCAGGACGAACAGATTGTGCGGGCATTTGCTGGCGCGCCCGAGGCGGTCTTCCGGAAGGGAGTGGCACTGGCGCGGACGGTCTACGAAGTGGCTGTCCCCCCCGATCTGGACATCGCGGTGACCGCCGGATATCCCTACGACCTGGACCTCTACCAGGCGGTACGGGCAGTGGAGTACGCCGATGCCGTCGTGCGGCCCGGCGGCAGTATCCTGCTGGTAGCGGCCTGTCCCGAAGGCATCGGCGGTGACGATTTCTACCGCCTGATGGCCGACCCGGCCCGTCGGCCCGACGACTTCCTACGGGATATGGCCCGCCGCAACGGAATGGTGACCTTTGCTGTATTAGGCTACGCGCTGGCCCGCATTAAAGCGGAGAAGCACCTGTATATCCTGACAAATGGCATCCCGCCTACGGCCCTGCAGGCGATGGGGTTTGCCCCGGCGCCCTCGCTCCAGGCTGGTATAGACTATTTGCTTCAGCAATATGGCCCGGAAGCCCGTCTGGCCGTCTTCCCGATGGGTTCTTCCACCATTCCCTGCCGTCCCCAGGGCTCTGGGAAGGTGCCCTGTTAACCGTAATCCAATCTTATCACATAGAGGAGGTGCAATCATGGAGGAGAAAACAACAGAAAAGGCGCGCCGCACGACCAGCCGGATCGGAGGGGTTTCCATCGCATGGGTGACCCTCTTTGGCGCCCTCTGCGGGGTGACCGGACTGGTTCCCATCTTCCCCTACGTCGGGGGCGGTGGATATGTGCCGCTGACGACCCCCCTCTGCGCTATCGCTCCCCTGCTGCTGGGGCCGGTGGGCGGGATTGTCGCGGCCGCCATCGGCGGGGTCATCGGGATGTTCATTGCTCCGGCCGCCTATCCGCTCCAGATCGTGGACGTCTTCCTCAACGCCATCCTTCCAGCCCTTTTCGTCGCCCTGATGATCCGGGATGATCGGTTGTGGAAAGTGACCGTTCCCCTGTTCATCGTCCTCGGGATTGCCGGCTGGCTGGTGCCGTTCTACGTACCAGGCGCGGCGGCCGGATTCGGGCGGGTGCCGGAACCCCTCTATTTCATCCTGGCCGGCCTCTACTGGATTCCGTCCACCATCATTGCCGCCACACCCCTGGGCACCCGGTTGATCCCCCGCTGGGTCGTCTCCAAAAACCGGACCCAGCGGTACGGTGGCGTCTTTCTGGCCATCCTGGCGGCGATGTTCGTCTGGTGGCTGCCGTGGACCCGCCCTTACTGGTATCTCTTCAACTTCTCCGCCGAATTGGGCGTGGCGACTCACGTGGCCTATTCCTGGTGGGTGCCAGCCCTCTCGGCCATCACCGCCGTCATCACCATCCCCATCGTGGAGGCGCTGGAGCGCAGCGGACTGCCCAAGATTGAGGGCGCCATCTGGTAAAATAGAGATACCCTTCCCAGAAGCCCGCATATCGGGGAAGGCGGGGGTAATCGCTATCCCCTGTGCCCCCGCCCTTCCCCCAAGAACGCAGGAGTCATCGGTGGAGAATCATCGGGTCATTTCTCTGGAGAATGTGACGTTTGCTTACGAGGGAGACGTGGTCGCCCTGCGGGACCTGAACCTTGCGGCGCGCCGGGGGGAGTTTGTCGTCATCCTGGGCGCCAACGGCGCCGGCAAATCCACCCTCTGCTATCTGATCAGCGGCATCGTCCCCCACATCTACGGCGGTCGACGGCGAGGAAATGTCCGGGTGGTGGATTTGGACCCCTGGGACGAACCGCTCTACATCACCGCCCAGCGTTGCGGCGTGCTTATGCAGGACCCGGAGGTTCAACTCTTCATGCCGACCCTGAAAGCGGAATTGGCTTTCGGGCCCGCCAACCTGGGCGTCCCCCGGGAGGAAATCCTGCGCCGCTCCCGGGAAGCGCTGGCTCTGGTCCGGCTGGAAGGGCTGGAGGAACATAACCCCCGCGACCTCTCCGGTGGACAGAAACAGCGCGCCGCACTGGCTTCTGTACTGACCATGCAGCCCCAGATACTGGTGCTGGACGAACCCACATCCCAACTGGACCCGCTGGGCCGCTGGGAGGTCGGGGAGGCCATTGAGCAACTGAAACGCACCGGCGACCTGACGATTGTGATGACCACGCACGAGACAGAGGAGGTCCTGCATCTGGCTGACCAGGTGCTGGTGCTGGAGCAGGGAGAAACCGTCCTGCAGGGCCCACCGGCCCAGGTGTTTGCCCAAACCGAACGGCTGGAGCGGGCAGGCGTCAAAACCCCGGCACTGGTGCAGGTTCAGACCCTCCTCCGGCTCAGCGGCGCGGACCAGCCCGAAGGCTCGCGCTGGAGCCTCACCGTCTCTGAAGTGGCCGACCGGATTCGGCGGGCAGTCCGGGAAGGAAGACTGACCGTCCGCCCGGAAGCCGTTGCCCCACCCCGCCGCTCCGGGGCAGGCGGCCCGGTCGTCCTGGAAGCCCGAAACCTGACGGTGGAGTACCCCGGCCCGCCGCCGGTGACTGCCCTGAAGGACGTGAGTCTGGAAATCCGCCAGGGGGAATTCGTGGGCATCGTCGGCCAGAACGGTTCGGGGAAGAGCACCCTGGTGAAGTGCTTCGTTGGCCTGCTCCGCCCCAAGAAGGGAGAGGTCCTCTTCCGGGGACAGAGCCTGCGGCGGTTCTCGGTGGGGGAAATCGCCCGCCGCATCGGGTTGGTCCTCCAGAACCCCGACTATCAGTTATTCACTGCATCCTGCCGGGACGAGATTCGTTTCGGACTCCGCAACGTTGGCATTCCCGAAAAGGAGATAGACCAGCGGGCGGTTGAAGCCTTGCAGCGGGTCGGCCTGGAGACCTACGCCGACCTTTTCCCCTTCCGGCTCTCCTTTGGAGACCGGCGAAAACTGGCCGTGGCCGCAACCATGGCGCTGGGGCCGGAGGTTCTGATTATGGACGAGCCGACAACGGCCCAGGACCACCGGGGCCGTTATCAACTGGCCGAACTGGCCCGTCAATTCCACGAAGAGGGCGGGACTGTCCTGATGATTACCCACGACGTGGACCTGATCGCCCGTTACGCCCAGCGGCTGATTGTTCTCCACGAGGGCCGGGTGCTGCTGGACGGCCCCACCCATGAGGTTTTCGCCCAGGCGGAGGAACTCCGGAAGAGTTTTGTTGTCCCGCCAGTGGCGGCCCAACTGGCCCAGGCACTGGCCTCCCTGGGGATGCCCTCGCACGTGATGACCATAGAGGAACTGACCCGGGCGCTGACTCCTTCCACAGAGGGATAGGAAGAGATGCAACCCGCATTCCGTTACACCCACCTGAATACCCCCATCCACCGTCTGCACCCGCTGGTCAAACTGGCTTATTTGCTGCTCACCCTGGTTCTGGTGATGTATCCCATCCGGCTGACCGATATGCCCATCCTGCTCATCTGGTTGGGCTTCTCGGCCTTCATGTGGGCGCTGGCGCGCATTGAACTGCGCCGTTTCGCCACCCTGATCAAGATTCTGCTGGGTACCTTTATCTTCCTGATCCTGATTCAGGGGTTCACCTATCGGGGAGGCGAGACCCCCCTCATCGTCCTGGGGCACCTGAAACTCTGGGAGGCTGACCTGGGCGTCATCAAGAAAGAGGGGGTCTGGTTGGGCTTGGTGCTCAGCGTGCGCATCCTGGCAGCGGCATCGGCGCTCCCCCTCTTCGTGATGACGACTCCCACCTCGGCCATTATGACCGCAATGGGGAAACTGCGTGTCCCTCAGACCGCTACGTTTATGTTCGTCAGCGCTCTCTCCTTCACCACCCTGCTCTTTGAGATGTGGTCGTCCATCGTGGACGCGCAGAAACTGCGGGCGTTTGACATAGACGCGATGAATCCCATCCGTCGGGCCTTCAAGGCCTACATCCCTATCATCACCCCACTGATTCTGCTTCTCTTCCGCAAGGCTAACGACTTCCAGATTGCCCTGGAGACCAAGGGCTTCGGGGCGCCCATCCCTCCGACAGAGGTGGAAACGTTGACCACCCGCCCGGCAGACTACTTCTGGCTGGCGCTCATCGTTGGGGTTTTCGTTCTCTGTACCGTGCTGAAGTTCTCGTAGCCAGACGTGCCAGGCACTTCTGGCAGTGCCTGGCACGTTCAGGAGGACTGAAATGAAAACACATCCTACTTACGAAGACCTGCGAGCCCGATTGGACGACCTTCTGGCCCCCTGCCTGGCCCAGGACTGGCCCAACCTGCCTGTTGAGCGGGCAGAGGGGGTTTACCTGTACGCGCGGGACGGGCGGAGGTATCTGGACTTCCTCTCCGGCTTCGGGGCCTGCAACGTGGGGCATAATCACCCCCGCGTGGTAGCGGCGGCTCAGGAGCAGTTGGAGCGTATGGTCCACGCCCCGCTGGGCGTAATCGCCCACGAGCCAGCGCTGCGGCTGGCCTGGGAACTGGGCCAGGTGACCCCCGGCCATGCCGATATGTTCTTCTTTGGCAACAGCGGCGCCGAGGCGGTGGAGGGGGCCATCAAACTGGCCCGTTACGTCACCGGACGGCGCGGCATCATCGCCTTCCTGGGCGGGTTCCACGGGCGCACTATGGGGGCCGTCTCGGTCACCACGTCCAAAGTGAGATACCGCACCGGCCATGGGCCGTTTCTCCCCGATGTGTACTATGCCCGCTTCCCGTACCCATTTCGCTCATCGGACCCCGATCCCGTCGCCTGCGCCCGGGAGGCCCTGGAGGACATAGAGCGGCTGTTTGAGTACGTCATCGCCCCGCAGGACGTGGCCGCTTTCCTGCTGGAGCCGATTCAGGGGGAAGGGGGATACGTCATCCCCCCGCGCGAGTGGTTGATAACTCTGCGAAAACTGGCGGATGAGCACGGTATTCTCTTGATTTTTGACGAGGTGCAGACCGGATTCGGCCGCACCGGGGATTGGTTTGCGGCCCAGACCTTCGGCGTGGAGCCGGACATCCTCTGCCTGGCCAAGGGAATCGCCAATGGCTTCCCGCTAGGGGCTGTAGCGGCCCGTCGGGACCTGATGAAGGAATGGGGGCCGGTCTCCCACGGCACCACCTACGGCGGCAACCCCATCTCCTGCGCGGCGGCGCTGGCAGTGCTGGAGGTCATCCGGGAGGAGAACCTGCTGGAGAACGCCCGCGTGCAGGGGGCATACATGCTGGAGGCACTCCGCCAACTGCAGGCGGAATCGCCCATCGTCGGTGATGTGCGTGGGGTAGGATTGATGATTGCAGTGGAATTTGTCCGTCCGGGGTCCCGGGAGCCCCACCCGGAAGCCGTCCGCCGCGTCCTCCAACAGGCGCTGGAAGACGGCCTGCTCCTCTACCCCTGCGGCCACTGGACCCAGACCATCCGCCTCATCCCACCGCTGACCATCAACCGGGAACAGGTGGAAGAAGGGCTGGAGATATTCCGCCGGGCCGTGCTGGCCGCAGGGGAGAGCCCATAATCACATCCATCCCATCTTTGCGTAGAGCGCGGCGAAGTGGTGGGTGGGGCCATGACCATGCCCCAGGTCCAGCGCGTGCTGCAGGGCAATGGTGATGTACTCCTTTGCCTCCCGCACTGCCTCCACCACGTCCAGCCCCTTCGCCAACCCCGCTGCGATAGCCGAAGCGAAGGTGCATCCCGTGCCGTGGGTGTTCTTCGTCTCCACGCGCGGGGAGGGGAAGTAGGTGAACTTCTCCCCGTCGTACAGGACGTCCACGCTATCGTCCGCCGTCAGATGCCCTCCCTTGACCACCACGTAGCGGGGCCCCATCCGGTGAATCGTCGTTGCCGCGCGCTCCATATCTTCCACCGTCTCTATTTCCATCCCGGTCAGGACACGCGCCTCATGCAGGTTGGGGGTCACGACGACGGCCAGCGGCAGGAGCAGGCCGATCAGCGCATCCCGCGCCTCAGGCCGCAGCAGCGGGTCGCCGCTCTTGGCCACCATCACCGGGTCTACCACCAGATTGGGCAGGTTGTGTTCTTTTACCTTTGCGGCGACGACAGCGATGATGTCGGCGTTAGCCAGCATCCCCGTCTTGACCGCATCCACGCCGATGTCGGTGACCACCGAATCTATCTGCAACCCCACGAAGTCGGCGGGGAGTTCGTAGACGCCCTGGACGCCCACGGTGTTCTGGGCAGTGATAGCCGTCAGCGCGCTCATACCGTAGACGCCCAGCGCGGCGAAGGTCTTCAGGTCCGCCTGAATGCCCGCTCCACCGCCGGAATCAGAGCCTGCAATGGTCAAAGCCCGCTTCATATTCACCTCCTCACACTTCTCCGGGATGGACCGGCTCATCCGACCGGCCACTCCTCCAACCGCCAGGCGGCATCCCAGAACATCCACTCATACCGGCTGGTGATTATGAAATGCTGCCGGACGGCTCTGCGCTGGCTTTCGGGTAAACCCTCGGCCAACTGATTCATTACCTCCAGCACCGGCCGCACGATCGTGGCGTACTGCTCCGAGGCATACAGGTCAATCCACTGCTGATAAAGAGGAGAGGGTGAACCCCGCTCCTCCAGGGCCTTCCCGACCTCCCAGTAAATCCAGTAACACGGCAGAAGGGCTCCAACGAGTTCGGGGAAGGGCGAACTGTATGCGACTCGCAGTAAAAAAGAGGTGTAGGCCAGATTGGTCGGCATCCGGGGGGTCGCGTAGACTTCCTCCTGACTCATACCCCATACGCGAAAGAAACTCTCGTGCAAGGCCCTTTCTGCCGCCAGCACATCCCGCGCATGCTCGGCAAACATCTGACACCACGAATCCTGCGGCGACCTGGCCGCAGCGATGGCCAGACATCGGGCATAGTCCTGCAAATAGAGCGCGTCCTGGATGACGAAGAACTGGAAATTCCGTTCGGGCAAACTCCCGTCGGTCAACCCATGGATGAAGGGGTGTTCCAGAATCGCCTGGAAAATCGGCGTGATGGAATTCCACAGTTCGTCGGTGAACACCGGTTTCATTCTGACCTCCTTACTGCATCCAGATGTGCCAGGCACCTGCAGAGGTGCCTGGCACGTTCTACTCCCGAAAATGGTCCCAGCCGCCCTTCCGAAGCGGCAGCGTAACCCCGTCGGCCCGGACAAGGGTCGCTCCTTCCTCGGCGGGCGTGATTTCGCCGATGATGCCGACCGGCGTCCCGGTCTCCTCCTGCACTTGGCGGGCCAGTTCCGGGGCCCGGTCCGCAGGCGCAGTGAAGAGCAACTCATAGTCCTCTCCGCCGAAGAGGGCCCAGTCCAGCGGGTCGGCTCCGACGGCTCCCGCGACGGCCCGCGCCGCGTCCGAGATGGGCAGCGCGTCCGCCCAGATGCGGACGCCCACCCCGCTCATCTCACAGATGTGACCGATGTCGCTGGCAAGTCCATCGCTCACATCTATCGCCGCTGTCGCCAGGCCGGAACGGGCAACTGTTCGCCCCTCCCAGAGGCGCGGGGTCGGGGTAAGGTGGCGGCGCAGGACGGAATCGCGATGGACGTCCGGGCAGACAGCCTCCGGATGGAGCAGCAGCGCCAGCCCGGCGGCGGAATCCCCCAGCGTGCCGGTCACCAGCACCCGGTCGCCCACGCGCGCGCCGGAGCGCC
Organism: Anaerolineae bacterium; assembly: GCA_034435815.1. Lineage (GTDB taxonomy): Bacteria > Chloroflexota > Anaerolineae > B4-G1 > DUEL01 > SpSt-77. The sequence continues at coordinate 8,897 of DAOTWK010000138.1, forward strand.
GCAGCAGCCGGTCCGGTTCCACCTCTCCCAGCAAGAAGAGGTCCACAATGATGCCGTCCGGTGAGTGGGCCATATTGCCGCCGACGATTTCGGCCCCCCAGCGGGCGCATTCTTCCTGCATCCCTTCGTAGAGGCCGTCTACAAAAGCCACCTCGGTCTCTTTGGGAAGCACCAGCGAGACCAGAAGGTAGCGCGGCAATCCGCCCATCGCGGCGATGTCGCTGACGTTGATCGCCACAACCTTCTGCCCCAGTTGCCGGGGAGTGATGCGATCCCGCAGGAAGTGGACGGTTTCCACTTGAATGTCGCAAGTCGCCAGGATGTAACGGGTCCCATCGGTTCGGAGGACGGCCACATCGTCGCCGATGCCGACGACGACACCCTCCCCGGGTGAGGGAAGCGCGCGGGCGATGCGGCCGATCAGTCCGAACTCACCGATGTCGCGTATGCGCATATCCCACCCTCCTTGAGCGCTCAGGCGTTGCCGAGACGTTGAATCAGTTCCCGGCCAACTTTTTCCCCGGAGAGGAGCATCCCCCCGAAGATGGGCCCCATGCGCGGCCCGCCGTAGGTGGCGTTGGCGGCCATACCCGCCACATACAGTCCAGGGAAGACTTCGCGGGTGTTCTCCAGCGTCAGCGTCTCCGCCCGTTCCGACCACATAGACTTTTCTCCCTCAATCTGCCCGGAAGGGGTGTTGAGTCGTCCAGGGACCTTTTTCGCCACGACGGAGACGACTTCCGTATCATGGCCCGTTGCATCCACCACGAAGCGGGCATGGATGGCCAGGGGGTCCACGTGGAGACCGGCCATTTCCACAGGCGTCCAGTTAATCACCAGCCCGATGACCCGATCCGGGCGCATCACCACGTCCTCCACGGTCACCGTGTTGAAGATGGTGGCCCCGGCCTGCACCGCCGCTCTCGCCAGGGAAGTGACGGCCTCAATGCTATCTGCGGTGTAGTAGCGGTCGCGGTACGGGCGGTAGCGGATGCCGAAGCGCTGGAGCAGGTGCAGGGCGCTCTCCTGCACGACGATTTCGTTGAAGAGCATCCCTCCGCCCCACATCCCCCCTCCGATGCTCAACTTGCGTTCAAAGAGGACGACCCGTTTCCCCGCTTCCGCCAGCAGGGTGCCCGCCACCAGTCCACTGGGCCCACAGCCCACAATGGCTACATCCACATCCAGGTTGGCCTTCAACTTCTCAAAGAAGCGGTCAATGATGGCCTCTGTGATGACGCGTTCGTCCAGTTCTGCCATTGGTTTGCCTCCTGAATCCAGAATGTTTGCCCGCGGGGCTTTTACCGCGCGCGGGCGGTGTCTACAATCTCCCGCAGCCGGCGGGCGGCGGCCTCCACGTCCGGCGCGGCGACGACGGCGGAGACGACCGCCACACCG
>DAOTWK010000139.1:0-2412 GCA_034435815.1 Anaerolineae bacterium
GACCGCCTCTCCCCTGACGCGCGCGCTGGGCAACCCCGCCGTCTACGCCTTCCCCGCCGGGGTCCTGACCGGCTGCGCGCAGAAGGCCGCCACCCCGCTAGGGCTGCCACCGCTGGGTTTTGATAGAACCGATAGACAGGTTATGCCGATGCCCTCTGCGACCCCGGCATCGGCGCTCCGATCGGAGCCGGGCACGGCCGCCCCGGCCGAGCGCCCCCGCCTGCGCCAGTACTTCCCGGAGACCCTTTACTGGAACCCCGAGGCGCTCACCGATGAGAACGGCCGCCTGCGCCTGGAAGTGCCTCTGGCCGACTCCATCACCACCTGGCGGTTGACGGTCCTGGCCAGCACCCAGCGGGGCGAACTGGGCGCGACGACCTATCCCATTCGCGTCTTCCAGGACTTCTTCGTGGACCTGGACCTCCCCGTCGCCCTGACCCAGGGGGACGAGATGAGCATCCCCGTCGCCGTCTACAACTACCTGCCCGAAGAGCAGGAGGTCCTGCTGGAACTGGAGCCGGCGACCTGGTACACCCTCCTCTCCGCCGACAACCGCCAGACCCTGACCGTCGGCCCCAACGATGTGGAGGTCGCCTACTTCCGCCTCCGCGCGGAGCGCTTCGGGCGCTTCTCCCTGCAGGTGACCGCGTGGGGCGAGAAGATGTCGGACGCCATCGCCCGGGAGGTGACCGTCGTCCCCTACGGGACTGAAGAGCGGGTTTCCAAATCGGACTGGCTGCGGGAGTCCGGGGCCACCGTGCCCGTCACCATCCCCGAAGGGGCCGTCCCCGGCGCCGCCCGCGTGGAGGTCAAGGTCTACCCCGGCCCGGCGGCCCAACTGGTGGACGGCCTGGAGGGGCTCCTGCGGATGCCCAGCGGATGCTTTGAGCAGACCTCCTCGGCCACCTACCCCAACGTCCTCATCCTGGACTACCTGGTCCGCTCCGGGCAGGCGACGCCGGACATCCAGATGACCGCCGAGCGGTACATCGCGATGGGCTACCAGCGGCTGCTGACCTTTGAGGTGGAGGGCCACCCCGGCGGCTTCTCTCTCTTCGGCGACCCGCCGCCCAGTTTGATGCACACCGCCTACGGGCTGATGGAGTTTGCGGATATGAGCCGCGTCTACCCGGTGGACCCGGCGCTGACCGACCGCATTGCCCGCTGGCTGCTGGCCCAGCAGAACGGCGACGGCTCCTGGGACCCCGGCTACGGCGGCGTCCACTTTGAGTCCTGGAAAAAATTGGCCAACGCCCGGCTTCCCATCACCGCCTACGTCGCCTGGGCGCTGGTGGAGGCCGGCTACGGAGACGACCCCGACGTCGGGCGGGCGCTGGAGTACCTGCTGAGCCACGCGTCCGAGGCCGACGACCCCTACGTCCTGGCGCTCATGGTCAACTCCCTGGCCGCATCGGATCAGACCCGCGACGCGGCCCGATTCCTGGTGGAGCGATTGGAGCAGGCCGCCGTCATCCAGGGCGATACGGCGTACTGGACCAGCGGCGTGGAGTCCTTCACCGGCGCGCAGGGCGAGAGCGCCGGTCTGGAGACCACTGCGCTGGCAGTCACCGCGCTGATGCGCGCCGGCGGCGACCCTGAACTGGTCGGCCGGGGGCTCACCTACCTGGTGCGGGCCAAAGACACCTTCGGTACCTGGCAGACCACCCAGGCGACGATCCTGGCCCTGAAGGCCTTCATCCTCTCGCTGGGGCAGGGGAGCGAACAGCCGGCGGAGGGCACCGTCCGGGTCACCCTGAACGGCGGGGCCACGCAGGAGGTTGTGCTGACGCCGGAGACGGCAGGCGTCGTCCACACCGTCTACTTTGACGATGTGCCGCTGGGCCGGAACACCGTCACGCTGGAGGCCACCGGCGGGATGCGCGGGCTTCTCTATCAGGTGACGGCCGTCTACTATGTCCCCTGGAAGGAGGAGCCGGCCGGGGGGCCGATAGAGATCCGGGTGACCTACGACCGGACCGAACTGGAGGTGAACGAGACGGTGACGCAGCGGGTGCGGGTGACGCTGCGGGAGGGCCGCGCGCAGTGGGTGATTGTGGACCTGGGAGTGCCGCCGGGGTTTGCGGTGCTGACGGAGGACCTGGACGAACTGGTCCAACGCACTGCCGACGGGCCGACGCAGGTCAAGCGGTACGAGTGGACCGGGCGGCAGGTCATCCTGTACCTGGAGAATCTGAGCGGGACGGTGGAGTTGGAGTACCGGCTGCGGGCCCGCTTCCCGATGCGGGCCTGGTCCCCCGCCGCCACCGTCTACGACTACTACAACCCGACGCTGCGGGCGGTCCAGCCGCCGGTGCAGGTGGTGGTGAAGGCCCCGCCCTCAGGATAATGGACGTGCCAGGCACTTCCAATGGTGGACGTGCCAGGCACTTCCAAAAGTGCCTGGCACGTTTG
>DAOTWK010000140.1:0-14904 GCA_034435815.1 Anaerolineae bacterium
TCCCGACGCACACGATGGCACCGAAAAAGGGAAAAGACAAAACCATCCGCGTTCCTCCGCGTTCCTCCGCGTCCTATTACCTCATCTCCTTGGGCTGCGCGAAGAACACGGTGGACTCGCAGGGCATGGCGACGTTGCTGGCCCGGGCCGGATACCGCGCCACCGATAACCCCCGCCGGGCCGACCTGCTCATCGTCAACACCTGCGGCTTCATAGAACCGGCGCGAGCGGAATCCCTGGCCACGCTACGAGAACTGGCCGCAGCCAAACGGCCCGGCCAGGTCCTCCTGGTCGCGGGATGCTGGTCTCAGCGGGACCCGCAGGCCATCCTGGAGGCCGTCCCGGAGGTGGACGGGCTTCTGGGCACCCGCCACTGGACCGAAATCGTGGCGGTGGCCCACCAACTCCTCCGCTCCGACCGGCAGGGCCCTCTCGTCCACGTCTTCCCGGCCTTCCCCGAAGACGACGCCCCGGACGTCCCCCGGGTCGCCGTCCAGGGCGCCAGCGCCTACATCAAGATCGCCGACGGCTGCAGCCGCCCCTGTGCTTTCTGCGCCATCCCACTCATCAAGGGCCCCGCCGTCAGCCGTCCCCCAGAGCGGGTCCTGGAGGATGCCGCGCTTTTGGCCGCCCGGGGCATCAAAGAGATAATCCTCATCGCCCAGGACACCACCACCTACGGCCGCGACCTGGGCCTGGAGGACGGCCTGGCAACCCTCCTGGAACAACTGGTGGAACGGGTGCCGCAGGTCCCCTGGATTCGGGTCATGTACGCCTTCCCCGGCGCTGTCACCCCCCGCCTGATAGAGGTCATGGCCCGCTACCCGCAGGTCCTGCCGTACTTGGACATCCCCCTGCAGCACGCCCACCCAGCGGTCCTGCGCCGTATGCGCCGCCCCGCCGATGTGAACTGGGTCCGGCGGACTGTTGCTGAGTTGCGGGAGCGCATACCGGAAATCGCCATCCGCACCACTTTCATCGTCGGCTTCCCCGGCGAGACGGAGGCAGAATTTGCGGCCCTGCTGGAGTTCGTGGAGGAAATGGCCTTTGACCGGGTGGGGGTCTTCATTTATTCCCATGAATCGGGCACCCCAGCGGCCGCGCTCCCCGATGACGTCCCGCCAGAGGTGAAGGAGGAGCGGCGGGCCCGCCTGATGCAACTCCAGCAGGAGATTTCGCTGGCGAAAAACCGCGCCCTGGTCGGTCGGACTCTGGACGTCCTGATAGAAGGACAGGGGGACGGCCTCAGTGTCGGCCGCACCTACCGAGACGCCCCTGAGATTGACGGGCTGGTGCTGGTGGAGGAGGAACTGCCGGTGGGAGAACTGATACCGGTCCGGATTACCGGGGCACTGGAATATGACCTGTATGGTAGGGTGCAGGAAGGTTGAACGGCACAGAAAAGGATGTATAATACCACCCAATCGCAGACCCTGCAGAATCTGTTCGGCGGTTGAGAGGCATGCGATGAAAACGCTCCAGATTGTCATTGAAATTGCCCATGAAGCCGGCGAAATGGTCCGGCGGGCGTTCCCGCGCACCGCACTCCCGGTCATCAACTTCAAGGGAGACGTCAACCCTGTGACCGAGACGGACATCGCGGTGGAGCAGCACATCGTGGGGCGGCTGCGCGCGGCCTTCCCCGACCATCGGATCCTGGCCGAAGAGGGCGGCGGCGATGCCTGGCAGACCCCTGGCCCGCCGATCTGGCTGATAGACCCGCTGGATGGGACCAACAACTTCGCCCACGGTTTCCCGCATGTGGGCATTTCGCTGGCGCTGGTGGTGGAAGGAGAACCGGTCGTGGGCGTCATCTATGACCCCCTGCGGGATGAGACCTTTGCAGCGGTAGCGGGCGGCGGCGCGACACTGAACGGAGAGCCCATCCGCGTCTCCTCCGTCTCCCGGCTGGAGGACGCGTTCCTGGCGACCGGCTTTCCCTACGACCGACGGACTGCTCCGGACAACAACACCGAGCGCATGGCGCGGTTCGTGCGGCGCGTGGTAGGGGTCCGGCGGGCGGGGGCGGCCACGCTGGACCTGGCCTACGTGGCCTGCGGGCGGTTTGACGGCTTCTGGGAAATCCGGCTGGCGCCCTGGGACGTGGCAGCGGGCATCCTCCTAGTGCGGGAAGCGGGCGGCCGCGTCACCGCCTTTGACGGCGTCTCCTCTCCCCTCTCCGGCGTGACCATTGTCGCCTCCAACGGCCTCATCCACGACCAGATGCTGGCAGTGGTACAGGAACCGATTCGCGGATTGGTGTGAGAACCGGGGAGACAAAATGAAACCAGCCCTTTACCCGATTCCGGTCCTGGCTATCACGGTGCTCTGGCTGATCTGGGCAGGGTTTGAGGGACGGCGGAGACAAGTCTACATTGCCAAGCCGTTATCCACGCTCCTGGTGATTGTTGTGGCGCTGCTATCCCTTCTGGAGCCGACGCGGAATTCCCTCTACACGACCGGTGTGCTGGTGGGGCTATTCTTCTCCCTGGGCGGCGACGTCGCACTGATGTTCCCGGAAAAGCCGAAGGCATTCCTGGTGGGACTGGTTCTGTTCCTGATCGCCCATATCGCCTATACCGTCGTCTTCACAGCACTGGGGCGCTTTTCCCCCTGGGACATTCTTTCCGCCCTCCTGCTGCTGACAGCGGGGGTGGGATTCTACCGTCTTATTCGCTCCGGCCTGGGACCGCTAAAGGGGCCTGTCATCGGGTACATGCTGGTCATCTCCTTGATGGTCCACCGCGCTTTCTCCACCTATGCCGGCCCTGCTTTCACCTCCGGACAGGCGCTGATGATTGCCTTTGGCGCGCTGTTGTTCTACCTTTCGGACGTTATCCTGGCGGCCAATCGCTTCTGGAAACCTTGGAGATACCACCGCTGGAGCCTGGCGCTGTATTACGGCGGACAACTCCTCATTGCGCTGGCAGCCAGTTTCTTCCGACCGGTCTGAATACTCCCTCCGTCTCTCATTGGACAAGAATCCAAAACTGGATATAATCCCTCTGCAAGAGCCATGCGTTGTCCAGAATGCGGATACGATGTTCCTGAACCGCTCCTCCTGTGCCCCCGCTGCGGGGCCCACGTGGAGGAGACCCAGCCGATGAGGGGCCGCCGCTTGCGCCCGGTGCGGACCCTCCCCTGGGTGAAGGCCCAGGAGGACACCATTCCCCTCATCATCGGTGCAGAGGAGGAAAAAGCCCCCCCCCGCCCCACCCTGTGGCAACGGGTCCGGGTGGTCCTGCTGGCCATGGTGACCTTCCTGTGTCTGTTGACGCTGAGCCTGGCCATCTCTGGCTACCTCGGCGTGCAGGCCGGGCGGCAGGCCAGCGTGGAGCGGCGAGTTGCTCTGGCCGATGAGCATTACCGTCGGGGACTGGCTCGCCTGGATGCCGGTGAATACGAACTGGCCATCGCCGAGTTTGAGTATGCCCTGCAACTGATCCCCGAGCACCCGCTGGCAAAACAGGGTCTGGCCGAGGCGCGCGCCCGTCTGGCTACCCGCCCCACCCCCACCTCTCAGGCCACGGAAGAGGTTGCCCGGGAACTCTACGCCCAGGCCAAAGCGGCCTTTGAGCAGGAAGACTGGGCCACAGCCGCCCGTCTCCTGAATCAACTCCGGGCGTTTGCCCCGGATTACGAGTCGGAGGCGGTGGAGGAGATGCTCTTCACCAGTCTCTACAACGCGGGCCTGGCATCCCTGGCGGATGGCGCTCTGGAGGAGGGGATTTTCTTCCTGGACCAGGCCGCACGGATTCGGACCCTGGACGCCGATGCTTTGAGGGAACTGGAACTGGCTCGCCGCTACCTTAGGGCTCTGGGCTACTGGGGAGTGGACTGGGAAATTTGCATCCAGCAGTTGGAGGCCCTCTACGCGCTGGCACCCAACTACCGGGACGTGTTCCAGCGGCTCTACCAGGCTCGCATTGCGTATGCGGACCTCTGGGCCAAACAGGGGGAAATGTGTCCGGCGGCTGAACAGTACGCCCAGGCCCTCCGGTTGATGAACAGCGACGTCCTGGCCCAGAAACGGGACCGGGCCGCCGAAGTGTGTGCGGTCGCCACGCCGACCCCCATCGCGCCGATTACCGGCACCCTGCCGGGCGCCATCGCGGTGCCGGGATTCACCAATGGGCGGCTGGCCTACGCCGCCTACAACCCGGAAACGGGCATGTACGATATCTACACCGTGGTCTCCGATGGGGCGAACGGCTACCTGAGCCGGGTGGCGATGGGCGCCGACCAGCCCTGCTGGCGCTGGGGTGGGGGGCAATTGATTTTCCGGGACCGGCTGGCGCCGGGCATTGCGCTCCTGCAGCCGGACGGCTCCCGGGTCCTGTTGCGGGCCGGCGCAAACGCCGCCTGGCCGACCCTCTCCCCAGACGGCAGCCGCTACGCCTACGCCGCGCCCGATGGGACCGGAGTCTGGCATATCTACATCGCCCGCACCGACGGCGCGGAAGCGCCCAGGGTGGTGGCGCCGGGATGGGCGCCTTCCTGGGGGCCGACGGGCCTGCTGGCCTGGACCGGCTGCGAGGCCGGTGGCTCCGCCTGCGGCATCTACGTGGACAACCCCGATGATGGTCAGCCACCGGTCCGTCTGACCGGCAGTGCCAATGACACCGGCCTGCACTGGGCCCCCGGTGGCGGCCAGCTGCTCTACATGTCCGACCATACGGGCAATTGGGACCTTTACCTGCTGGGGGTGGGCGGAGGGGTTCAGGTGCTGCTCAGCACCCCGGCCATTGAGGGGTTGCCCGCCTGGTCGCCGGACGGCTCCACCATTGCCTTCCTCTCCTACCGGGACAACACCTGGGGCATCTATCTGATGCAGCCGGACGGGGGAAACCTCCGCCCGCTGGTCAGCCTGGGGACTGAGATGCCCAACTGGCAGAACCAGCGGCTCTCCTGGGCCCCGTAGTTCCACGTGGTTCTACGTGCCAGGCACTCTCAGAAGTGCCTGGCACGTCCAGCCTCCGGCTGTGCTGGGCTGCAAAACTTGACAAACTGGGGCAGGCGTGATACACTATAAGCAATTACTCACCTTTCCAATAAAATGCCCTCCGCAGTGGATTCAGCACTGACCGGAGGGCCGATCTCCACGCCAGCGCAGTGGCGCGGAGAGCGCCTGCGGTGTATCCCAGAAGGCGGCTCCTGTCAAGTCCTGGCGGGAGCCGTTTTCGCTTTCTGTTCGCCCTACAGATTTCCGGAAAGGAGCGATATGGGCTCCACCGGCCCGGAGAATTCAGGGCCCATCCACAACCTGTTTACTCTTTTTACGGTATCCCTTCGCGCCTTCTCTCCATCTTCCCCTGTTTTCCTCGGACGGATCCCGTCTATCGCTCTTCACTTTAATATCCAGCGGAGAACGCACGGCCAGGCTGCCCCGCTGTAGCACGTGTGTAGATCATCGTTGTCCGCCCATCCCTGGCCTGGTGACCTCCCGGACTGCTCGCTGCAGACTGGAGGGGTCTAGGGGGTGACACCGTTCCTTCCCGCCGTGGGGGTCAATGGATGCCTCCTCGCATGCGGAGCGCGTTTAGTGCATAGACGAAATCCCTTGCCTTGTCAAATCGCATTCACAGCACACGTTTACTAAAGGAAATGAAGAGATGGAACTATCAACTGGCGCACAAATTACTTTAGCAATTGCGGTAGCCGAGGCACAGTTGACTGAATCGGTTGAATTAGATCCCGAACATATCTTCTTAGCACTCCTGAAACTAGAAGATATTTCAACAGAATCGCTCCGAATGCTTTCTCCCTCTGAAACATCTCAAGCGCTGGATGAAATTAGGGCAATCACAAATTTTTGGGAAGCAAAAGGCGTTTCAGCGCGGCGCTTACGAAGGCGCCTGAGGTACCTGGTTAAACAGACGCAAAACGAAAGGGGGAAATTCAGCGGGCACCGCAGTTCTCGGGGGAAAAAATTATTCAACAATGCAGAAGAATTCAGCCAACGATACAATCAAGACGCCATTACTCCCGCTGCTTTTCTCATTTGCTGCCTGGAAATGGAAAGCGCGGCTATTTCTGCGTTATTTGAAGAAATGCATATCAATCGGCAGGACCTGCTTACAGCAGCGCGGAAGCAATTTTTCCGGGAAGAGAAATCAACGCTGTCCCGACCAGCCCAAGAAAAAATGGCTCAACATCCCATTGCCAAGTACGGGCGCGATTTGACAGCGCTGGCGCGCCAAGGACGCCTGGGGCCGATTATCGGGCGAAAGGAAGAAATCAAGCAAATTGCGCGCATTTTGGTTCAGCGCAGCAAAAACAACCCATTGTTGTTAGGTGACCCAGGGGTTGGAAAAACAGCCATTGTCGAAGGACTGGCCTTGTATGCAGCCAGCGAACATGCCATTGCACCACTGCGCGATCTCCATTTTGTCGAAATCAGTGTTGCCGCACTGGTTTCTGGAGCCGTGTATCGAGGCCAGTTTGAAGAGCGTGTGCAAGAAATCATTCAAGTTGCCCAAGAGGATCGCAACTTGGTCCTTTTCCTGGATGAGCTCCATACCCTGATGGGAGCTGGGGCCGGTGGCAGTAGCACCTTAGACGCCGCTAATATCCTCAAACCGGCTTTAGCACGGGGAGATATTCGCTGTATTGGTGCTACGACGATTGACGAATATCGCAAACATATTGAGCCAGATGGTGCCTTGGCGCGACGCTTCCAAATAATCTGGGTTCATGAACCCAGTCCTGCGGAGACTCTGCAAATTCTACAGGGACTGCGCCCCAAATTGCAGGAGCATCATCAAATGGAAATACCCGACGAAGCGTTGGAGAAAGCCGTTGCGCTCTCCGGGCGATACATCACCGACGGCTATCAACCGGACAAGGCTATCACTGTGCTGGATGAGGCCTGCGCTCGGCGTAGATTGCTGACCATTCACGCCCGATCATTGGATGAGCAGACCAGTCGTTTGGAAGTGGAAGATGTTGGACAGGCCGTGGCGCGCCGAACGCAGATACCACTCGAGGTGATCTTGTTGAGCGATGAGGAGCGGCTGCTCAGATTGGAGGATGCACTTAAGGAGCGCGTCTTTGGACAAGACCATGCCGTTCGCGCGGTGGCTGAGGCAGTCCGGATCTCTCGGGCCGGCCTGCGCGCTCCGGGCAAACCAATCGTCCTGCTCTTTGCCGGTCCAAGTGGAACTGGAAAAAGTGAGTTAGCCAAAGCCTTAAGCGAAATCCTTTTCTCCGACCCCAATCGTCTGATTACCCTGGATATGACCGAATACCAGGAAAGCCATTCTGTTGCCAAAATTATCGGTTCGCCGCCAGGCTATGTCGGTTTTGGCGATGAACCGTATTTTGTTCGCGAACTCCGCCTGCATCCGTATTCGGTTGTCCTGTTGGACGAAATCGAGAAGGCGCACCCCAACGTTCTAGCGATTTTCATGCAAGTATTCGATGAAGGGCGCCTGACCGATGCACGTGGACGGCGGGTTAACTGCTCGGAGGCCATTTTCATCCTGACATCGAACTTGGGATCGGCAAATGCCAAACCCAAGTCTCCGCTTGGTTTCAGACTGGGTAGCGAGGAGGAGAAAAGCCAGCAAACCTTGCTCGAAGAGCAGGTACGTGAAGCAATTGCGGCGACTCTACGGCCCGAATTGATTAACCGCATTCAAGAAATTGTGGTTTTCAATTTCCTTTCCCAAGAGGTGCTTTATCGCATCCTGGATATCTATCTCGCCAGCCTGGAAAGACAACTGACTGAACGGCAAATCCGCGTCTCTCTAGACAATTCGGCCAAAGACTTTCTGATTCAGGTCGGATACCATCCCGATTATGGCGCCCGTCATCTGCGCCGCGCCTTTGACCGCTGGGTAGCCGAACCGCTTTCGCGCGAAATCCTGAGGGGAAGTTTGCAACGCGATAACCAGGTGTTCTTTGTCTGTCAGGAAAATCGTTTGGTATTGAACATTCAGAGCGCAAAAGGAGTTAAGACTATCCTATACCAACCCAAAGACGACACTGAAAATTCTTCTGATTCATAGTACCGAAAATGACCTTTCTTTATCCATCAAAAGGGAGATGTTTTATGAAAGACGATGATTTCAGTAAAATTCTCTCGGGATGTGGTTGGTTGATAGCCATCGCGCTATTTGGCTGTGCAATTGCTATCGGAGTCGCCACACATAGTTTTTGGGTAGGGGCTGGGATGTGGTTCGGCCTGGCAATCACAATTGTAGGGGTTTATTATTACATAATAAAGGATGACTTTAAAACCTATTTGTGGACATTGGGAAGTTTTACTACGTTGCTGGGGTTATTTGCAAAGTATGGGGAATTCGGGCGGTGGTGGTGGATGGTGGCCTGGTTCTTGACGATGTTTTCACACGGAATCGTTGGAATCTATGCGCGTGGACAAAAAAGACCCTTGCATGGGATGACAGCCGGCGCGTTGGCCTTGCTTTCAGCCGGAGCAGGTTTATCTCAACCAGAGCAGGTTGCCAGTCTACTTGGTGTGCAGACAGACGTCTCAATGTCCCCTCTCGCCCTTAACTGGACTGTTATTGGGATATGGGCATTGCTCATTATCGGGTTCATCTTTCTGATTCTGGGTTGGGTCAAAGGGTATAGAGAGGTCGCAGGAGGACCTTTCATTGCACTCACCTCAATTGGCGTGGGGCTGCTTGCCTTGGGTACCTGGCTTTCGGGTTTCCGGGGCGGTTGGTGGTGGGCAGTGCCGTGGGGGCTCGCCGCATTGATGATTGGGCATGCAGCGCGCGAACTGTATGAGTACTACGAACGTGGTGCGGCCGCTTTTGGTTTTGTGTTGGTGGTTCTTTGTCTCGCAATCGGCATAGGCGGACCTTACCTGACCGCACATGGTTGGTTGCTTACTGCTGGCCTGCCGCAGCCGGCGCCTCATACGCCTTCCCCTACGCTTTCTCAAGGGGATGTGGCTGCCACACAAGCGGCACAGGCTGTTCAAACGGCCACTGCCGCTGCGCAAGTTGCCGTGCCTCAACCATCTGCCACGCCCCGCCCGACTTCCACGCCCAAGCCGGTGGCAGTTGTTGAAGATAGGCAACCAGCAACAAGCCAGGCAGGTTTTGACGCTCGGGCTGTTTGGAATTTCCTGCTGATAGCAGGCAAATCCATTTGGGGGATTTTCCACCTGATTTTCCTGTTTGTGGTTGGGCAATTCTGGCTCAAACGCTGGGGCGGGTGGATTGCTCTTGTCACGCTTCTGGTTGCTGCGGGAGTGATGGGTGGCACGACCCCTGCCGCTTTCGAAACCTTGAAACACATCTTTTCTTCCAGCCCGGTCGAATGGATGCGCTTGCTGGTGAGTTGGTCTATTACCCAATTTGGCACTGCCGGCTGGGCAATCCTGGCGGCAGGAGCGGGCCTGGCCATCCTGGTCTTTCCTGCACAGCGCGCCGCTATGCGTATGCTTCGGCCGTTTCAGCTCCTTGCCAAAATGAAACAAGAGCTCGGCTCAACGATTGCAGGCGTCTTTGAGAAAGCACTGTTCCAAGACGAAGATTTTGCGCCCCGAGGCGTCAAGGGCACATTGACCATCTTGTTTGTGGGGGGCCTCAGCGGCGGCATCGCTATTGCGTTGTGGATTGCCCTGCGGGCAATAGCCAATCTGCCGGACTACCCGGCTGGAGCCTTGGCCTTTCTATTCATCCCCGACCTATCCGTCCCTTCCTGGAAACCGGTCTGGCACTGGTCGTATTTCGCGCTGGCGCTGGCGATTTGGGTGGTTTACAGCCTTCAACTCAGTCTCCAGAAACGCGCAGGGATGGCGGTTGGAACCGCAGGCTGCAACCTGGTGGCGGCATCGTTTGTTGGACTGATGATAACCGCCTTGCTGGTGCCCGGCGGGGTGATGCTGTTTGCATTGGGTCAAAGTTTTGCCAATTTGACTTTGAACATACCGTTGTTCTTCGTAGAGAGAGCGCGAAAAAGGAGGGAGGAAGAGGAAAGACGTAGACTAGAAGAGGAAAAACGGCGTAGGCAGAAAGAGAAGGAACAACGTGAACGGGAAGAGGAGGAGAAACAACGTAAACGAGAAGAGGAGGAGAAACAAAAACTTGCCAGCCGCCTGCTCTATGTCTCGCCCATCCCACTCACGGACATGCTTATTCAGGGAATGGACCGCCTATGGCTCTTGAGCGAAGATGGTCGGTTGACGTTACTCACAGGACAACAGGCGCGGTCTCCACTTCGCCTGCCGCTTCAGAACGCCATCGGCATTGTGGAATTGGGCGAGCAGGAAGCGTTGGTGCTTGGAGACCAAAATCGGGCGGTGCGCGTCCAACTTGCGGAGACGCCCACCATCTCCGGCGAACTTACCCTCTCCATTCCCGTGCAAGCCTTTGCGCTCAATCCCTACAAGACTATGCTGGCTTGGGTGAGCGTGGCGGCTCAAACCGTAAATGTATTGGTCCTAAAAGCAGGGCAAGAGTTTACCCTGATCAGCGGTCTCGACTTGTCTCCGGCCCTGGCATTTTCCGCTGACGGACGCTATCTGGCAGCCGGCGGCGCAGATGGTTTCATTCATGAGGTGGATTTTGCCACCCGCAGAGTTATCCAAGTCCTTGCTCTCCCCGAAAATTCTCCCTCTCGGGGACAAGCGGTTCGCTCCCTGTTTAGTTGCAAAGACGGAGGCTGGCTCAGCGTCTATGCCGACCGACGCATCGTCCTCTGGAATATTGAACGTAAGATCGAAAAACAGATCATACCGCAACGTCGAATTATGGCGCTCGATTTCCATATGGAAACCGGCCGATTGGCCCTTGGCCTGAGCGATGGCATTCTGCAGGTGTTCGATGCTGACCTGAACAAGATTTTTGATGAGACTGTGCAGGAAAAGGACATCACCTGTGTCTGCTTTTCGCAGGATGGCCGCAGTGTCTTCACCATCGGAAATAAAACCGAGGTTCGGAGGGTTGACCTATGAACATCTCGACAGAACCGCTCTATCCTCCCTATCATCTTGAAGTAGGCGTGATCAGTGAAAAAGGATCCTCCCGTGAGACCAACGAGGATGCTTACCACATAGACCCGCAGCGTGGATTGTTTTTGCTGGCCGACGGTATGGGAGGGCATCAGGCCGGGGAAGTCGCCAGCCGGCTGGCTGTAAGCGTGCTATATGAAATACTGACGACCTCTCCTTCCGTCTCGCTTCGGGAGACTTTGGGTTCTGCTTTGCTGGTGGCACACCAGGCTATCCTAAATATGGCTAAGGAACAAGAAGTTTATCGTGGGATGGGCACAACCGCCCTGATTGGCTGGATACGAATTCCAGAACTTGTGCTTTGGACGGGACATATTGGCAATAGCCGCGCCTATCTCTGGAGAGAGGGAGTGCTGAGACAGTTGACGGAAGACCATACACTGCTTAATGAATTGCGCAAAGCCGATCGCCTACCGCCTGATCCCAACGATTGGCCTTCACCAGCCGTCTTAAGCCAGGCTTTGGGTTCTAGGCAGTTTGTGCTCTCGCCAGGGCTGGGGGAATGGTCTCTCCAAATTGGGGATCGGCTTTTGTTTTGTTCCGACGGCATCTCAGATGTTCTCACGGCTGAAGAAATCAACAAAATCCTGTCGGCAGCAATTGCTCCCCAGACCGCCTGCGAACAATTGGCCCAAAGCGTTCGTCGTAAGGGGGCCCGCGATGATTTCACTGCTATTGTAGTGCGCCTTTCAGAGAAAAAGGCGCACCAGGCAATTCAAACTGTTCAGATTATGGAGGTGGAAAAATGAAAATCATCATGCGAGTATTGGAAGGTCCAGAAGCCGGGAAGGAGTACGTTTTTCCGACTCCAGAGGAATCGGGTGACGAAGCGACCAACATCCTGGTCGGGCGGGATGACGCAGAATGCCAGGCCCACTGGCGTCTGAGCCCAAACGACCCAACGGTTTCGCGCGCTCACCTGTTGCTGGAAATCCGCCCTCCCAACTGCTATGTTCAGGATAATGGCAGTTTGAACGGCATCTATTTGCGGCGCGGGGAAGAGCCAGAACGCCGCGTGCAACAGGAGGCGCTGCAAAACGGCGACCGCCTACGCTTGGGAAAGACTGTCGTCGGTTTCGAGATCTATGCGCCCATCAAAACAGCAGTATACACGCTGCCGGCCCGGGAAACCCAGTTCTTCGAATCGCCACGGGAAGAAGCCCGGCCTGCGGACAAGCCGAGCACAACCCCGCCTGTTGTCACTCAACCCCAACCAGCAGAACCACTCCGAGAGCCGCCCGATCCGGAATTCTACTGTGTGCGGTGCGCCAACCGGCTGACAGAACCACCCAAAGAAAAACCGCTGATGCGGATCCTGGACTTTATGTGCCCGTCGTGCCGTGAAGTGGTAGAAAACGAGCGCCGCCTGGCAGAGGAACGTTCCCGCCAACGCCATGCCTGTTCTGAATGCGGCAGAGATGTCACCGAGATGGCGCGCAGTGACGGTCGCGCAGAGGAATTGAAAGAAGTTGCGCTGTATCTCTGCCCCATTTGCGGCACACGCGCCTGTCAGGAGAGGGAAATCCTCGGCTACCGGATCATCAAGCGCTTGGGCGCAGGCGGAATGGGAGAAGTTTACAAGGTCTGGCATCCCAGGACAGGTCGGTTGGCCGCGCTCAAAAAGATGCACTCTCTATCCCGAGCAGAGGAGCACATGGTCTTGCGCTTCCAGCGCGAAATTATCATCATGCAGGACTTGCGACATCCCAATGTGGTGCAATTGTACGAAACCGGACGGGACGGCAGTTTGCCGGTTTTCGTCTCCGAATTCGTACCCGGTGGGGATTTGAGTCAATTCATCAGCGACGATGGCCGCCCCTTGCTCTCGCCTGAGGAAGTGGTCGCTCTGATAGCCGAAAGCCTGGTAGGTCTGGCTTATTTCCACAGCAAGGGGTATGTGCATCGCGACTTAAAACCGGAGAATCTCTTGCTGAAGCAGATGAACGGACGGCGGATCCCCAAATTGGCCGATTTTGGCTTGGCGCGCAGTTATGAAAAACACGGCGGTACTATCACCCGCACCGGCGAGTACTCCGGCACCTGGATGTATATGCCGCCGGAGCAGATTTTCAATTTCAAGCGCGTCAAACCATCTACAGATATTTACGCTATGGGCGTTGTGGCTTACTTCCTGCTCAGCGGTTACTGGCCTCTGCCTGACTTTCCCACCTATGTCCAGATCAGAAGCGGCGAGGTTGGTCTCCTGCCGCGCACGCCGGTTCAGATGGTTTTGCAAGATCGGCGTATGCCGCTGGAGGAACGCCGCCCCAACCTGCCGCGCGCGCTCTGCCGCGTGGTGAATAAAGCCATTGCAATGAAACCCGAAGACCGTTATCAATCGGCGGAAGAATTCAGGCAAGCGCTATTGGAGGCGATGTAAACCCGATAGTATCTCGCAAGGAGGGCGCGGTGTCTGCAGTTTTCTGCATCGTATGCGGCAACGAATTTCGTCCTGCCGACCCTGAAGTCGTCATCTGCCCGGCCTGCGGCGGGCCGCCAAAAGCCCCCGTGCTAGGGCAACCCCAGCACACCGTTCTGATGAACGCAGCGCAGGTCGTTTCTACCCCAGGCGCAAAGGTTGCACCCCCGCAGGGGACGGTCGGGATGGAAAGCGCAGCGCCGCGCCATTGCATCATTTGCAGCAACGAATTCCATCCCACCGACCCTGAAGTTGTCATCTGCCCGGCCTGCGGCGGGCCGCCAGAAGCCACCGACCATCCGCTCGGCGCGATTGCCTTGGACAAGCCGCAGGTCACGTTGACCGATGACCAACCCGAAGCCATCGCTTCCACACCGCAAGGCACCATCGCTGTTGAGCCAGAATCCATCTCTCCGCTGCCAGAGACGCCCGCCGTCTCCGCCCGCGCCTTTGCCGCCGACACGGATGTGCCTGACGAGTGGCAGGTCGGCGACGCCATCCTGAACCTGTACGAGGTCAAGCACGTCTTTACCACCGGCGGTATGGGCCTGGTCTACCGGGTGCATCACCGCCAGTGGAATCTGGACCTGGCGGTCAAAAGCCCACGCGCAGCGCTCTTCCAGAACGAGGGGCAGAAAGAGGCCTTCATCGGCGAAGCCGAAGCCTGGATTGACCTGGGCCTGCATCCGCACATCGTCACCTGCTACTATGTGCGCACGCTGGGCGGCATCCCGCGCGTCTTTGCCGAGTTCATGGAGGGGGGCAGTCTCAAGGATTGGATTCACGACCGCCGTCTGTATGAAGGCGGGGAGCGGGAGGCGCTGAGGCGCATCCTGGACGTGGCGATTCAGTTCGCCTGGGGGCTGGGCTATGCCCACGAGAAGGGGCTGGTGCACCAGGACGTCAAGCCCGCCAATGCGCTGCTGACGCCCGATGGCACGCTCAAGGTGACCGACTTTGGACTGGTGAAGACCAAAGGGTACTCTCCCCCCTACGCTGCGCCGGAGCAGATTCTGGGCAGGGAAGTGGACGCGCGCACGGACATCTGGTGCTGGGGGGTGAGCGCGCTGGAGATGTTCACGGGCGAGGTGACCTGGGCAGAAGGCTCGATTGCCGCTGCTGCCCTGGAGGGGTATCTGGCCGAGCCGCCTGCGGGTCTGCCGCGCATGCCGCAGGGGGTGGCCGAGTTGTTGCGGGAATGCTTCCAGGACGACCTGGCCCTGCGCCCGCCGAATATGGATGCGGTGGCGGAGCGGCTGATGGCGGTGTATGAGCGAGAGTTCGGCGAAGCCTACGGGCGCGAGAAGCCGAAGGAACTGGATCTGCGCGCCGACAGCCTGAACAACCGCGCCGTGAGTTACCTGGACCTGGGGCGGGAGGAGGAGGCGGTGCGCTGCTGGCAGGAGGCGCTGCAGGTTGACCCGGCGCACCTGGAGGCGAATTTCAACTACGGGTATTACAGGTGGCAGAGGGCCGAGTTGCCGGGAAGTCGTTTTCT
>DAOTWK010000141.1:0-11903 GCA_034435815.1 Anaerolineae bacterium
GCAGGCCGCCGCCGCAAAACCGATTCTCTACCTCCGGCGACTATCCCCCCTCAACATCTGCCAGACCTCCCGGACACCGACTTTCGTCAGTTCGCCCACGTTGAAGGGCAGCCGCCTCACTGGGACGTCCAGTTCCGTCTTGTCGCAGACGGTGGAGGTGTTGGCGCGGTCAATCTGCGGCTTCAGGCGCAGCATCTCCCGCTCCACTTCCTCTGGCGATGCCGTCGCCAGCAGGCGGTCTATCTGGGCCATCAGCGCGGTGGCCTGCCGGATGCGCTCCTCCGTCTCCGCGGCCTTCTGGGGGGAGATGATGCCGTAGCGGGCCTTCAGCGCGTTCAGCCGCCGACCTGCCTCGTAGGTGGTGGCGGCAATCGTATCCCGGTCCATCCAAACTGTCTCGTAGGAAAGGATGTGCTTCCAGGTGGGGGCCAGCAAGGCCCGCCGATGGTCCTCTAGGGTCCGGCAGAAAAGACGGTAACCGAACCGGTCCGGGTTCTCAAAGGCCGGGCTCCCCGGGTCCAGAAACGGGGCCAGGGGAGCAGTGAAGGGGACCAGCCGCCGGTCGCCGCCCAGTTTTTGCAGCAGCTCATCGCAGTAGTCCGCCGTCTCCAGGGCCGAGGCGGCGGTCTGTTTGGGCAGGCCAATCATAAAGAACAGGTCAAAGCGACGACAGCCGACATCCAGGCAGTTGCGCACCGTCTCCTCAATCCCTTCGTTGCTGTAGCCCTTGCCCAGGGCCTGGCGGACGGTCGGGTCATGAGAGTCGGGGGAAAATTCCACGATAAAGTCGGGCAGCGCTTCTGCCAGTTCTTCGGCGTAGTCCCGGGGGACGGGCCAGAAGAACTCCAGCATGAAGGGGCCGGGGACGCCCCGGACGGCGCGCAGGAAGCGGCGGGCGTAGTCCATTCCCGCCAGGCGGAGTTCGCCCAGGATGAAGATAGGGCCACGGCTTAGCCGTCGGGCCTCCCGCACGTCCTGCGCCAGTTCCTCCGGGTCGCGGAAGGCCGGACGCTCCCGTCCGGACATGCGGATATGCCCCTCGGCGCACCCTCCGCAGACGGAGCAGTGCTGGGTGCAGCCGCGCACCGTCAGCGTGGCCATGATGGGGTAATCAAGCCAGTGGGCGAAGGGCGTGCAAGAAATAAGGTCCCGGTCCCGGATAACGGAGCGGACCATCTGCAAGAACCCCGGGCGGATATGGCTCAGGTCGGCGGGGATATAGGTCTGGGGGTTCATGTGGACCTGGCCCTGGGCGTCCTTCCAGGTCAGGTTGGGGACGTCGGTCGGCTCGCGGCCCTCGCGCAGGCATTCCAGCAGCATCCGCAGCGGCTCTTCGGTGGAATCGCCGCGCAGGACGTAATCCACCTGCGGGTAGTTGATGAGTTCTTCGTGGTAGTAGGTAGCGGAGAAGCCGCCGAAGATGATGGGCGTCCGGGGGTGATGTTCCCGAACGATGCGGGCGACCTCCAGCGCGCCCTGGGCATGGGGGAGCCAATGCAGGTCTATGCCGAAGGCGCGAGAGGGGTGGCGGGCGATAAACCGCTCCACGTCAAACCGGTCGGAGCGGACCATCCGCACCGCCAGGTTGACGATACGGGTACGGAAGCCATGCCGCTCCAGATAGTCGCAGAGGACGGCGAAGCCGATGGGGTACATGTCGTAGATAGGGGTGGATGGGACGACATCGGAGATGGGGCCCCAAAGAGTGGCCCGCCGCCGGAAGTCGTAGAGGCTAGGGGGATGAAGGAAGGTGAGGTCTGGAATGCTCATCGGGACTCCTGGATTTATGAAAAGTGAAATTTGGTCACCCCTCCGGGTGGGGGATGACGCAGATGAAGCGCAGGGGGCCGGGGCCGATGTTGCGGTAGCCGTGGCGCTCGTTCGGGGAGATGTAGAGGGCCACACCGGGCCGCATGGGGGCTTCGCCCTCCGGCCCTTCGGCGACCCCTTCCCCTTCCAGGACGAAGATTTCGTGCTCGTACGGGTGCTGGTGAGGGGCGAAGACGGCTCCAGGGGCAAATTCTATCACCCGCATAGCGAAGTTGGGCGCGCCCTGGGGCTTTCCGATCACCCAGCGGATGGTGATGCCTTCTCCGGCTGCTTCCGCCGGAACGTCGTGGTAATCACGGAAAAGCATCGGTCCTCCTATCAGCAGGATATGGGCTGTCAGAGTGTCGCCGTAATTATACCAGAAGAGGGGGATTTTGTGGATTCGGCCTGTGGGCGGCTGTGTGTTCCGAAGTGGACAGTCGTATGAATATAGTCATTTATTGAACAAAACCTTTTCACTACTTGACAAAACCCGGCGGTATGGTATACTGACTTCGGAGAAGACAATGGCCGAGGAACAAGTGCCGGTGTTCAATCTAAAAGCCGTGGTCCGGGAGACCGGGGTGGCTGCCTCCACATTGCGCACTTGGGAGCGCCGCTACGGCCTCCCTCGCCCTCAGCGTGCACCCTCCGG
The DNA here is from genome assembly GCA_034435815.1 of Anaerolineae bacterium. Classification (GTDB taxonomy): domain Bacteria; phylum Chloroflexota; class Anaerolineae; order B4-G1; family DUEL01; genus SpSt-77. The sequence continues at coordinate 2,465 of DAOTWK010000141.1, forward strand.
CCGTCGTCTCTACTCCCGACGGGATGTGGAGACGGTGCACTGGCTGGCTGCCCGCCAGTCCGAAGGGATGACGATTGGGCAGGCCGTCGCGCTTTGGCGCTCGCTGGAGGACGCCGGGAGGGACCCGCTGGTGGGCTACCCCCAAAGACCGGCAGAACGGCCCCCTGCGGGGCAGGAAGCGCTGGAACGATGGCGGGATGCCTGGATCGCCGCCTGCCTGGCCTTTGATGAAGCGGGCGCCGACGCAATTTTCGGGCAAGCTCTGGCGGCGTTCCCGCCGGAGGTGGTCTGCACGGAGGTCCTGCGGGAGGGGTTGGCATGGATCGGCGAGGCCTGGTATCGGGGCGACGCCACGGTCCATCAGGAGCACTTCGCGTCGCACCTGGCTGCGCACCGGGTCCAGGCTCTCCTGGCCGCCACCGCGCCGCCTTCCCGTCCGGACTCCGTTCTGGTCGTCTGTCCGCCGGGGGAGAGCCATGCCTTCGGCCCATTGCTGACGACCTACCTGCTGCGGCGGGCTGGTTGGGGAGTCATCTACCTGGGAGCCGACCTGCCGGTGGCGGAGACGGAGGCCGCGGTGCGTCGGGCCGCTCCCCGCTGGGTCATCGCCAGCGCGTATCACCTGCCCCCAGTGGTCGGCATCCAGGCACTGGGACGGCTCCTGCAGGAGATGGGAGTCCCGCTGATGTACGGCGGACGCATCTTCAATCTGGTGCCCGCGCTCCGTTCCCGGATCACCGGCCACTTTCTGGGCGAGCGGATGGAAGAGGCGCCTGCACGCCTGGCGGAGTGGACCGTCCACCCACCAGCGCCCCCGTCAGTCGTTCCGGAATCGGAGGCGTATTGCAGTGCCAGGACTGCCTTTCTGGAGCAGGAATGGTCTATCCGGGCGCGCGTCTTTTCCCTCCTCTCCGTCCACCCGCTCACCCAAAACCTGCCCAATTGGCTACCGGAGTACACCTTCTCCCACATCCAGGCTGCACTGATGCTGGGAGATATGGCGCTGGCAGACGTGTATGTGGACTGGCTGCGGGGCCTGCGGGACGGTTTTTCTCTGTCGGACGGGTGGGTGGCACCGTTCCTGGAGGCGTACCGGAAGGGGATCAAGCGATATCTGGGCGGAGACGGCGCGCCGCTGCTGGAATGGCTGGACCGACAGATGAATGACCGAATGAACGAATGACCCAATGACCGAAATGGCCCAATGTCTTTGCGTCCTCCGCACGCGCTGCGGCTGAGAGCAGATTGGGCAAGGCCGATTTTATGGAGGGATGATGAGGCAAGCAATCATTACGGGAGGAACTGGGCTCATCGGTCGGGCGCTGGCAGCGGAACTGGTCGCCGCCGGGTACGAAGTGGTGGTCCTTAGCCGGAACCCTCAGCGGGCGCATGGGTTGCCGACAGGGGTCCAAGTAGAGGCATGGGACGGGCGAACTGCTCAGGGCTGGGGTGGCTTGGCCGATGGCACTTACGCTATCGTCAATCTGGCCGGAGAGAACCTGGCAGGGGGACGGTGGACAGCGGAGCGCAGACACCGCATCCGCCAGAGCCGTCTGGATGCCGGGCAGGCGGTGGTGGAAGCCGTGCGCGCGGCGAAACGGAAGCCCGCCGTGGTTGTTCAGGCCTCCGGCATCGGCTACTACGGCCCGCACGGGGACGAGGAGGTGACCGAGGATTTCCCGCCCGGGGAGGACTTCCTGGGACGGCTGGCAGTGGAATGGGAGGCCTCCACTGCGCCGGTGGAGGGTCTGGGCGTGCGTCGGGTGGTCATCCGGACCGGGGTGGTGCTGAGCCGGGAAGGCGGGGCACTCCCCCGGCTGGCCCTGCCCTTCCGGTTTTTCCTGGGCGGGCCGCTGGGCAATGGCCGCCAGTGGGTCCCCTGGATTCACATCGCCGACGAGGTTCGGGCCATCCGGTTTCTGCTGGAAAATGAGGAGGCCCGAGGACCCTACAACCTGGCTGCGCCGAATCCGGTCACCAACCGGGAGTTGGCCCGAGCGCTGAGGCAGGTCCTGCGCCGACCGTCCTGGCTCCCCGTCCCCGCGCCGGCCCTGCGGCTGGCCCTGGGGGAAATGTCCGCCGTCTTGCTGACCGGGCAGCGAGCCCTTCCCCACCGTTTGCTGGAGGCAGACTTTCGGTTTCAATTCCCTGAAATCTCAACAGCGCTTCAGAACCTTTTTCAGGAGGTGTCGTGATGCACGGAGGGACGATGGCAGACCTTTTTGACCTGCTGATACAATCGGAACGGCAGACGGAGCGGTTCTATATGGGCCTGGTGGAGATGTTTCTCCACGAGCCAACGGCAGCGGAGGTCTGGTGGGATATGTCCGCCGACGAGGCAATGCATATGTGGCTTCTGGAGAAAGCCCGGGAGGCAGTGGCCGCGGCCGGCCACCTCGCCGAGCCGGTAGATGCCGCTATTATGGCAGAGGCCCGACGGATCGCTTCCTTCTCTCCGGAAAAGCGATGGGCCCGGATCCGGAATCTGGAGGATGCTTATGAGGCAGCCCACGAGGTGGAAGGACTGGAGTTTGACGCTATCCTGGAGCCCATTATGCTGGACCTCTTTCCTGGTGACGTCCGAAACCGCCTTGCCCGCTCCCAGCTGGACCGCCACCAAGACCCGCTGAAACGCCTGCGAACCCGGGAGTGGCGACTGAGCGTGGAGGCCCGGGAGCCGGAAGAGGTGAAAATTGCGCTGAAATAGCGACAAAGGGCGGGGTGCACGGCGTTGCCGCGCCCCTCAATTTATGTCGGGAGGATCCAATGTGGGTAGAAGTCTTGGATGAAAACCACCTGCCCGAAGGGGGGCGGGAAGTAGTGGAAGTCGGCGGCACCCCTGTTCTGCTCATCCGACACGGAGGCGAGATCTTCGCTGTGGCGGCCCGCTGCCCCCATATGGGTGCGCCGCTGAAAAATGGCCGGGTCACCGAAGATGGCTATCTGGTCTGCCCCTGGCATCGCAGCGCCTTCTCCCTGCGGACAGGCGACGTGGCCCAGTGGACACCCTGGCCGCCGGGCGTGGGGAAGGTCCTGGGCGCGCTGCGGCGGGAGCATGCGCTGCCCACCTATCCGGTCCGGGTAGAGAACGGGCGGATTCTGGTCCGCATCGGCGCCGACTGAAGGCGGCCTTCCGAGGCGCTGGCCCTCGGTCGGCCTGCGCTGATCGGGTCTATCGGCGGGTCGGTGCTGACCGAAGGCGGCCTGCGCGGCCCGTTCTTCTAATCGCAGAGCACGCGGGGGACGCAGAGAAGATGCAAGAAAGGATAGGGTTATTCCTGCAACTTGCGACTTGCGGCCTGCGACTTACCTCCTGCTTCTTGAAATCTCTGTGCCCTCTGCGCTCTCTGCGGTGAAAGCGAGTCAACCGTGAAACGATATGTAAAACTCTGGATTTTGGTGACGCTTCTGCTGGCTGGGTTTCTCCTCCCAGCCATCCCGGCCTGGGCCCACCAGCCCTTCTTTGAGGAGACGGACATCCCGCCAGACCGGCCCTGGCGGATAGACGACCCCTTGGTCTCCACCGCCATCTACGCCACGCTGGAGTCCTCCCAGGATGTGGACGTCTTCGCTTTTGACGGGCGGGCCGGGCAGCAGGTCTATCTTTCCATCGTCATCCCCCAGATTCCCGGTCAGGAGGACTTCGCCCCGATGGTCGCCCTTATCGGCCCGGGCCTGCCCGAGAGGGAGGATGACCTGCCAGTGGCCATATCCCCGGCAGAGGGCGACGGGGTGGAGGTTATCCCGCCCCCGGAGGGTCCGCCGTCCACCTTCTTTGAGCCTTTCACCCGCACCTCCTATTGGGAGCGACAGGAGCGGACGGTCGTTCTACCCGCCGACGGGACCTACCGGGTCGCCGTCTGGCATCCCCAGGGAGCGGTGGGGCGGTACGTCTTTACCGTCGGGCGGGAGGAGCGGCCTGGAGGCGACCCGGCCTTTATGGCGAAGATGCGGCGGTACTGGACTCCGGTGGGGTCTCCGCCGCCTGGGCCGCCGGTCAGTGCGGTGCTCCTCTGGACAGTGGTGGGGTTTCTCTCCGGCTCCCTGCCCTTCTCGGTCTGGCTGGGGCGGCTGGTGGCCCGGGCCGACGTCCGCCGCTGGGGAGACGGCAACCCTGGCGCGGCCAACGCCTGGAAGGCCGGCGGCTGGCGGGCTGGGGTACCGGCCCTGCTGCTGGACTACCTGAAGGGCGCGACGCCGGTGGCGCTGGCCGGCTTCGGAGCCGGGATTGACGGCTGGGGACTGGTCCCCGTCGCCCTGGCGCCGGTCCTGGGCCACGCCTTCTCCCCTTTCCTGCGCTTTCGCGGCGGCAAAGCCATCGCGGCCACCTTCGGCGTCTGGAGCGGGCTGACTCTCTGGGTCGGACCCACCGTTATGGGGCTGGCGCTGGTACTGGCGGTTGCCCTCAACCGGACCGACGCCTGGTCAGCCATCTTCGGTGTGGTGGTTCTGGGGGCCTATCTGTTGCTCTCCAGCGCGTCTGGCCCCTTGCTAACAGTCTGGGCAGGGAATCTTGCTCTGGTCCTCTGGAAGCACCGGCGCGACCTGCGGACCCCGCCCCGCGCCCGGCCCTGGCTCCGACGGTTGTTTAGCAGTTGACAGTCACCTTGAAGGTGACTGTCAACCGCTTTTGGGAAAGGCTTCGTTGACCCCATTCTGGTTTCGTCACCAACTCGGGATTGCCGTCTTTCTGGGCATTCTGCTGATCATTGCGCTGAGCAACCTGCTGGCCCTGCGGCGGCTGGGAAGGTATCCCCTTCCTCCTCAGTTTCCGCGCGTCTCCATTCTGCTCCCCGCGCGCAACGAAGAGGCAGTGATTGAGGACTGCGCCCGTTCGCTGCTGGCCCAGGACTATCCGGACTTTGAAGTTCTGGTACTGGACGACGGTTCCACCGACAGGACGGGCGACCTTCTGAAGGCGCTGGCCCAAGAGGACAGTCGGCTGCGGGTGGTCTCGGGCCGACCGTTACCGGAGGGATGGCTGGGTAAACACTGGGCCTGCCAGCAACTGGCCGACGCAGCAACGGGGGAACTGCTCCTCTTCACCGACGCGGACACTATCCACCACTCTCAGGCACTGCGGTTGGGCGTCGCGGCGCTCCTGACGGAGCGGGCCGACCTGATGAGCGGCTTTCTCCGCCAGCGGCTGCTTACCTGGGGCGAGCGGCTGACTGTGCCGACCATCTTCTGGTGCTTCTTTTCCTTTCTCCCTCTGGTCCTGGCCCATGGGGTACGGGCGCCGGGCCTCTCCCTGACCAACGGGCAGTGGATGCTCTTCCGGCGGTCGGCCTACGGCGCGGTCGGTGGGCACGCGGCGGTGCGGCAGAGCCCCATAGACGACATTGCACTGGGGCGACAGGTGAAGGCGAAAGGGCTCCGCTGGCGGATTTTGGACGTGGGAGACTTTGTCTCCTGCCGGATGTACCCTGGCTTCCGCGCTGCGCTGGAGGGATTTACCAAGAATCTCTTCGCTGTCTTTGACTTCCGCCTGGCAGAATATCTCTTTGTCTGGGTCTGGCTGACGCTGGTCACGGTGGAGCCGCTGGCGGTCTCCGTCCTCTGGCCCCTGGGGGTGGGACGGGATGTGTTTGCCCTCTGGCCCGCTCTGCTGGCGGTGGGGGAGATGCTGGGGCTGTGGGGCATCGCGATGGCCCGGCTGCGCTTTCCTCTTTACCTGGCGCTCCTGTACCCGGTCCAGGTTCTGCTCCTGGTCTTTATCGCCTTTCGCTCTATGCTCTGGACGGCGACGGGCCGGGCGACGTGGAAAGGCCGCACCCTGCCCCGGCAGAGGGTAAAAATTTTGTAGATAACTATGATTACAGTTACCTGCCAGTTGTTCAGAGCGGTCGGCCGATTTTGGAGAATCTAACCATGAAGACACAACGTGTTCCTTTGTGTCTTTGTGGTTTTCCCCTGAGGTGATATAATGCCCGACAACCGACGCGCACTGACCCTTCTTTTCGTCTTCGTCTTCATAGACGTCCTGGGCTTCAGCCTGATCCTGCCGCTGCTGCCGTACTACGCGGCCACCTTCGGCGCGACGGCGGAGGTGGTGGGTCTGCTCCTGGGGGCCAACGCGTTGACGCAACTCCTGGGCGCGCCGGTGCTGGGCCGCCTATCGGACCACTATGGCCGCAAGCCGATGTTGCTGTTGAGCCTGGCCGGGACGGTGGTAGGCTTTCTGATGCTGGGGCTGGCCCGCTCGCTGACGATGCTCTTTGCCAGCCGGATTGTGGATGGTTTCCTGGGCGGCAACATCTCCCTGGCCCAGGCCTACATCAGCGACGTGACCGAGGGGAAGGAGCGGACCAAAGGGTTCGGCCTGATCGGTGCCTCCTTCGGTCTGGGTTTCATCTTTGGCCCGGCGCTGGGCGGCGCGCTGGCCGGAGGCGGCAACTACGCCCTCCCGGCGCTGGTCGCTGCAGGGCTCTCGTTTCTGAACCTGCTGGGAGTGCTGGTCTGGCTTCCGGAGTCGCTGCCGCGCGAGGGGCGGGAGCGGCAGGCTCGGGAGCCGCGCGCCGCGTTCTCCCTCCGCGCCCTCTGGGAAGCGCTGAGCCGGCCCTGCGTGGGGCCGCTTCTGCAGACCCAACTCTTCTACAGCCTGGCCTTCACTATCTTTGAGACCGTATTCTCCCTCTTCGCACTGGAGCGGCTAAGGCTGGATGCCCGAACGACCAGTTTCGTCCTCACTTACGTGGGAATTCTGGTGGTGCTGGTCCAGGGGGTGGGCATCCGGTTGCTGGTCCGCCGCTTCACCGACAAGCAAATGGTCTTCGGGGGGAGTGCCCTGCTGGCCCTTTCCCTGCTGGCCTGGGCCTTCTCGTCGTCGCTGGAGGTGTTGCTGGTGGTCCTGGTCCCGCTGGCCCTGGCCTCCGGGGTCCTGCGGGTTGCCATCAATACCGCGCTGACCCGCTCGGTCTGGCCGGAGGAGGTGGGCGGGACGCTGGGGCTCTCCGCTGCGTTGGGTAGCCTCACCCGCGTCGTCGCCCCGACGGTCGGCGGCTTCCTCCTGGGCCGGGTCGGGGCACCGGCGCCCGGAGTGCTGGGGGCGGTGCTGATGGCATGGCTCGTCTACTATACCTGGAAGCGGGTGCTCTTTGTGCCGGACCTGACCTGCCCGGCGCCGAAGGTCGCCTGAACGGTGAAAAGTTCCTTTTCTTTCGCCTCCGCCCTCATCCCTCTTATCCGGGCGGAGGGAGGGAGACGAGTTTTTGGGGCAACAGCCTTCGGCTGCTGTTCCAAAACCTTATCTCTTCTTTCGGCACGGCTTTGCAGGTTTCAACAACCCATTACAACCCAAAAGGAGGAGGATGAACAACCGTTCTACACACAATTGGCGCAAGTACGTGGCCGTTTTCTTCTCCGGATTGTTGATGGGAACGGCGGATGTAATTCCTGGTGTTTCGGGTGGAACCGTTGCTTTCATTCTGGGTATCTACGAGGAACTCATTGATGCTATCCGCTCGGTCATCCCCTTTCTGCGCCGATTGGCCTCGCTGCGCTGGCGTGCGGCGCTGGAGGAAATCCCCTGGCGTTTCCTGCTGGCACTGGGAGCGGGAATCGGCACGGCGGTGATGAGTATGGCGAAATTCCTGCACTGGGCGCTGGAAACGTATCCGACCTATGTGTATGCCCTCTTTTTCGGGCTGATTGTCGCTTCCGTATATGTAGTTCGCACCCGGGTTAAGTGGAAACCCCGCACGTTGCTGGTCACCGCTCTTTTCACGGTGGGTGCCTATCTGTTGGTGGGATTACGGCCTGCGCAGACACCGGAGGCGCTCTGGTTTGTCTTTCTGAGCGGGATGCTGGCCATCTGCGCGATGATTCTACCGGGCATCTCGGGCGCGTTCATCCTGGTGCTACTGGGAAAGTACCACTATCTTCTGGGCGCGCTGGTTCGTCTGGATATTGCCACCATCCTGGTCTTCATCACGGGCGCGGCAGTGGGCATCGTCTCTTTTGCGAACATCCTGCGCTGGCTGCTGGACCATTATCATGATCTGACCATCGCCGCGCTGATCGGATTTATGCTCGGCGCCCTGCGGGAACTGTGGCCCTGGAAGCAGGCCAGGCTGGTTGACATGATCCCCGTGGAGGCGACGGATATTTTGCCCGCCGTATGGACTGGCGAGGTAGCAACTGCGCTGGGGCTGATGGTGCTGGGATTTGTGACCGTCATCGTGATTGAGAGGACGGCTGAACGCCGCGGGGGGAGGAGCGTTTCTATCCCAGCGACCACCGGGCTGCTGCCGGAGAAAGGCGATGGAGAACCGGGCTCGTCCGGATAAACGGGAATTGTGATTCGGAGGAAGACACATGAAGCGCCGGTTGGCTTGGGTGGTTTTTCTTTTGGCCGCCTGTATTCTGGCGGCAGCGACCGTCTATGCGCGCCCCACACCGCTTTTCACCCCCGCACCGCCGCAGACGACTCCAGCGCTGACTCTTCTGTCGTCCGACAACGACCGGCTGGTCTATCTCCCGCTGGTGGCAAGGAACTGGAGGCCGGACCTGCCCACGCCGTCCCCCACGCCTCCTGGCACACAGACCTACTCCCTGCGCTTCTACGGCACCGGTACCGGCGACATAGACCGGGTGAAAATCCCGATGAGCAACACCCTGGGCACCTCCCTGCCAGTCAACATCGGCGCAACGGATTTCACCATAGAGTTCTGGTTGCGCTTCAACGCGGGCGAGAATAACAGCGGCCCGTGCCAGGAAGGCCAGGATGCCTGGATCAACGGCAACACCATTTTTGACCGCGATATCTTTGGCACGCCGGATTACGGCGATTTCGGCATTTCCCTCTACGGCGGGCGCATCGCCTTTGGCGTCCACAACGGCACGAACGGCTACAGCATCTGTAGCAGTACAACGTTAACCGCTACCCAGTGGCACCACGTTGCTGTGACGCGGCGAACAAACGGCGAGATGCGCATTTTTGTCAACGGCGCACTGGAACGCAGTTACAACGGTCCGGCCGGGAACATCTCCTACCGCGTGGGGCGCAGTGCCCCCTGGGCAAACGAACCCTACCTGGTTATCGGCGCAGAGAAGCACGATTACGATCCCAACACCTACCCCTCTTTCAGCGGCTGGGTGGATGAAGTGCGCATTTCCAACGTTGTGCGCTACGCAGCGGGGTTCACACCGCCCAACGCGCCCTTCACTGCCGACACAAGCACGGTTGGCCTGTACCATTTCGACGAGGGTGGCGGAACGGTGGTGCTTGATCATTCCGGCGCTCCGGGCGGGCCCAGCCACGGCGAGCGACGCGTAGGCGGGCCGAACGACGGGCCGGTCTATGATGCGCTCACCAAACGGTTTTGATATTCGGAGGGGAAATGAAAAGCGTCAAACCCCTTGGGACACTCTTCCTTTTGGCACTGTTGGGGCTCGTCACGGTGATGGGGGACGCCTCTGCCGTTCCCCTTGTTCAGGT
>DAOTWK010000142.1:0-2392 GCA_034435815.1 Anaerolineae bacterium
TATTTGCGCCGGAACGTACTCGGCACACTGCACCGGCCAGCCAATGGTGGGCCGCTGTTCCACCAACAGAACCCGCAGCCCTTCCCGGGCAGCGAACCCGGCCGCCGTAGCGCCTGCCGGCCCCGCACCCACAACCAGAAGGTCAACCCGTTCGACCATTTTTGCTAACCTGCGCGACCACCCGCTCCAGAAGGTCCAGTTTGAGAGAAGTCTGTTTATCAAAACGGCCCCGATAGGCATCTTCCTCCCGGCCCAAATCGTAGCAGGTGGTGTTATCCACGTCCACCAGGATGCCCGGCAGGCCGATTCGCTCAAAATCGTCCCGATGTTTGGCGTAGAAGGCCTCACAGCAGGTGCCGACGAAAAAGGTTGCGCCGTTCCGCCGCAACTCCCGCAGGACCGCTTCCAGCATCTCGTAGTTCTGGATGGTGATCGGTCGCAGGCCGTACTTTTCCGCTATGTGATACGCTTCGCTGATGTCGCAACCGCCGCACAGGGTGCATCCTTCCTGGTACCGCAGCGGGCAGGTGAGCATCTTGGCACAGTAGGGCAGTAACAGGGCCGGGGGTTGTGGCGAAGGAAGGTCCATAATTTCGGGCAACGGTCTGACGACGGAGAAAACGGAGTTGACCTCTTCCGGGCCGATGCCGTAGGCGGTGTAGGCGATTTTCTCCAGCGCCTGTTGCAGCGTGCGCACGATGTCGGCCGGAGAGACACCGGGGATATGGGCCTCGCAGTGGGTGAAGAAATTCTCTACAGTTGCCCGCAGAGCACTGTCGTCTATCGGTGCTCCTTTCAGCGCAGCCTCCAGGTCCAGGATGGCCCGGCGAGGATAGGCGAAGAAGTCGCCGGTGATGAACGCTTCCCGGATGTACCGCATCTGGTAATCCACAATCAGGGAGACGCGAATCAGGCCACCGGGACTCTTGTAGAGCGCTCGCAGGGTGCCCCGGCGGCTCAGAGGGCGGCGCGTCCCGTAAATCCACTCGTCCGACCGGAAGAACGGCAGCCGCCGAGCCAGCAGGTCCTCTTCGGCGGGGGAAAGGGGCGCCGGATCAAATCGGACTCCCAGTACCTCGGCAAAGCCCTCCGCCAGCGCTGCTTTGATCTCTTCCGACGGCGGCACGGTGGGCAATTCCCACGCCAGGCACGTCACCCGCTCCCGCACCGAGGCGATCTCTTTGTCCTTGAGTTTCTCCGTGGGAATCCAGAGGGCCCGCAGCATCGTGTCCACGTCAAAATCCACCAGCAGGGTGCCCTGGAAGAGGAATGCACCGTCCATGCTGGTGCCTCCGGTGCCGGAGATTTTCCGTCCCCGGACCTCTATGTCGTTCCTGGGACGGAAGGCTGCGCGGATGCCCAGTTTCTCCAGCCCGCGGACCGCTCCCTGACACAGCCGCTCGTAGAGCGCCTCCGGCGACAGAGCGAAGCGCGGGTCCCGCTGAGAGGCGAAAATCTCCCATCCGATCTGGGTCTCGTCCCAGAAGAGGGCCCCACCGCCGGTCAGACGGCGGTTGATCTCAATGCCGTGCTGCCGGCAATAGGCGACGCGGATTTCCTGCTCTACGGCCTGGTGGTAACCGACGAGGGTACAGCGGGGGGAAAACTGCAAGAAGCGCAGGGTGTTGGGCACCCAACCCTTGCTTCGGGCGGTCAGAATGACCTCGTCCAGCGCCATATTTTCTGCGGCGGAACGATGACCGGTATCCAGTAAGCGCCAGGTTTCCATCAGCGGTTTTGACTCCCTTCAAGTTATGCGAATGCCTGCGGCGATTTTAGACCCGTATGCGAGGCCCAATAGGTCAGGCGAGGTTTGGTGCTGAACACTTTTCGGCGGACCGTCGCCGTTTCTCTCCACAGAGCCTTTGCGTCGAGGCCCGGAGTGTAGTATGCCACAATTATTTCCATCGCGCAACAGGTTTTGAGTAACTCATTGAGAGGATAGCCGCCTCCCGGTTCAACACGGCCCACGCCAACGGAATCCACTTTAGAGAATGAGCGGCCGGGGGTAGGCATAGCGGCCGGAGTGGGTCAACTGCAGGCTGACAAGTAGGTCGTCGGTGCGCCAGCGGACCCCGTGGGCCGCCACCAGATGCTCCCGCAGACGGGCCAGGTCGGCCAGCGTTTCCTCGGAGATGAGTAACTGACGGGGATGGGCGCGCCCCTCCAGGGAGACGGCAACGGCCTCGCCGCCCCAGATTAGTTTGGCGCCGCTCTCGCCTTCCACAAAGGCGCCGGCCACGAAGGGGCGTCCCTGGGCAACGCGCGAAGTCAGGGCCAGGACCTCCCGGCGCTCCTGAGGGGTGAGCAGATGGACGGAGCCGGTATCCATATTGACCGCCGGGATCAGGCCGGCCTCCAGCGTCCGCTCCAGGTGGGCCTGGAAGGCGTC
>DAOTWK010000143.1:0-8144 GCA_034435815.1 Anaerolineae bacterium
TGCCGAACCGGCGCCGACGCCCGCGGTGCCTTCGGCCCCACCATCCTGGCCCCGCGCGGCCGTCGCACCGGAGCGGCGCCCTCCGCCGCCCCCCATGGAGGAGCCCCCGGGCCTGAAGGCTCCCCTCACCGCCATCCGGGGCGTGGGCGCCAAACAGGCCGAACGGCTGGCCCGTCTGGGCCTGCGGACTATCCGGGACGTTCTCTATTTCTTCCCCCGCCGCTATGATGACTACTCCTGCCTCAAGCCCATCAATCGGCTGGAGTACGGCGAGGAGGTCACCATCATCGCCCGCGTCTGGGAGGCCGGGACGCGGGAGAGCCGCAGCGGGATGCCCATCTTCAAGGCCATCCTGACCGACGGCACCGGCTTCATTGAAGCCACCTGGTTCAACCAGCCCTTCCTGAGCGAGCGCATCCGGCCCGGTCAGCAGATTGTGGTCAGCGGACGGGTGGACGAGTATCTGGGCCATCTCTGCTTCACTTCCCCGGAGTGGGAACCCCTCCAGCCAGAACTCCTCCATACCGGGCGGCTGGTCCCCGTCTACCCTCTTACCGAGGGGGTCAACGCCAAGTGGCTGCGGCAAATGGTCCATCGGACGGTGGAGTACTGGGCGCCGCGCCTTCCGGACCACCTGCCGTCCGCTTTGCGGGAGGAGTACGGTCTGGTGGACTTGGGCACTGCGCTGCGGCAGGCCCATTTTCCCGATGACCGGAAGGCCCTGGAGAGGGCTCGCTACCGGCTGGCTTTTGACGAACTCTTCATCTTCCAGTTGGGCGTCCTGCGCCAGCGGTACATCTGGCGCTCCGTCCCCGGGCAGCCGCTGCCGGTGGACCCCGCTATGCTGGAGGCGCTCCTGCAGAGCCTCCCCTTCCCGCTGACGGGCGCTCAGCGGCGGGCGTTGGAGCACATCGTCGCCGATATCGCCTCCTCCTACCCGATGAACCGCCTCCTCCAGGGTGACGTCGGCTCGGGCAAGACGGTGGTGGCGGCGGTGGCTATGGCTCTGGCAGTGGCTGCAGGCGCCCAGGCGGCTCTCATGGCTCCCACGGAGATTCTGGCCGAACAGCACTACCGGACTCTCTCCGCCCTCTTTGCCCGCTTCCCCGGCAAGCCTATCCAGGCCCGTCTGCTCACCGGCAGCGTCACTGGCGCAGGGCGGGATGCCATCTACACCGGCCTGGCCGACGGCTCCGTAGACGTCGCCGTGGGCACCCACGCCCTGATCCAGGAGTCCGTCACCTTCCGCAACCTGGCCCTGGTGATTATTGACGAACAACACCGCTTCGGGGTCCGGCAGCGGGCGGCGCTGCGGCAGAAGGGCTACAACCCCCATCTGCTGGTGATGACGGCCACCCCCATCCCCCGCTCCCTCCAGTTGACCCTCTGGGGCCACCTGGACGTCTCGGTCATAGACGAGATGCCGCCGGGCCGCCAGCCGGTCACCACGCGCGTCATCATGCCCCGGGAGCGGGAGCGAGCCTACGCCTTCGTCCGCAGCCAGGTGGCGAAGGGCCGTCAGGCCTTCATTATCTGCCCGTTGGTGGAGGAATCGGAGAAAATAGAGGCGAAGGCCGCCGTGGAGGAATACGAGCGGCTCCGGCGGGACGTTTTCCCCGACCTTCGCCTGGGCCTCCTGCATGGACGGATGAAGGGCGAAGAGAAGGACGCTGTGATGAGTGCCTTCGCGCGCGGGGAATTGGACATCTTGGTGGCAACGTCGGTGGTGGAGGTGGGGATTGACGTCCCCAACGCCACGGTGATGCTGGTGGAGGGAGCCGAACGGTTTGGCCTGGCCCAACTCCACCAGTTCCGGGGCCGGGTCGGTCGGGGTGAGCATCCCTCCTACTGTCTGCTGGTGGCCGAATCTGCCTCCGCCGAGGCGGAGGAGCGGCTGCGGGCGGTGGAAGCCACCACCGACGGCTTCGTCCTGGCCCAGAAGGACTTGGAATTGCGCGGGCCCGGGGAGTTTCTGGGCACCCGTCAATCCGGTATGCCGGATCTGAAGATGGCCTCCATCGCCGACCTGCGGCTCTTGGAGCGCGTGCGGGAGGCCGCCGCGCGCTTCCTGGAGGCCGACCCCTCCCTGGAACAACCGGAGCACTGCCTGCTGGCCCGCCGCGTAGCAGACCTCTGGGCCTCTGGCGAGGGAGAAGTCAGTTGAAACACATCTGCGAACCCCAAATCCGAGAATCCAAAAGGAGACCTTTTATGTGTCGCGCCCTCTATCCCGGCACCTTTGACCCTATCCATCTTGGTCACGTGGACATCGCCACCCGCGCGGCAACCATCTTTGATGACCTGGTCATAGGCATTTATGACCGTCCGTCCAAAAGTTTACTTTTCACTCTGGAGGAGCGGATAGAACTGGCCCGAGAGGCTCTGATGGCAGTGCCGAACATCCAGGTTCTTCCGTACGGCGAACTGACGGCGGAATTTGCCCGCCGCATCGGCGCCAAAGTCATCGTCCGGGGCCTGCGAGTGGTCAGCGACTTTGAGTGGGAGTACCAGATGTCTCTGACCAACCGGCAAATCGCTCCGGAGATAGAGTTTGTCTGCCTGATGACCCGGCAGGAGCACGCGTTTCTCAGTTCCAGTATTCTGAAAGAAGTGGCGCTCCTGGGCGGCGACGTGACCCAAATGGCTCCACCCAACGTTGTCGCTGCGCTGGCGCGCAAGCGCGCCGAACTGGAGCGCCAGCGGGGCCCCGTCCCTCTGGTTTCTCTGAGAGACTGACGGCGAGGTGGAATATGGACATCCTGCACCTGGTAGACCGGCTGGAAGAGACGGTAAAGAAAAGCCGCCGACTGCTCTTTTCCCCGATCCGCTTGGTGGACGAGCGGCGGATTCTGGCGCTGGTGGAGCAGATGCGCATCTCCATTCCGGAAGAGGTGCGCCGCGCCCAGCGGGTCAACCAGGAGCGGGAGCGCATCCTGGCTCAGGCGCGCGAGGAGGCAGAGCGACGGGTCCGCGAAGCCGAACATCGGGCCGCAGAATTGACCGCCGACCATGCCGTCGTCCGTGCTGCCGAGGCCCGGGCCGCCGCCATCCGCGAACAGGCGGAACGGGAGGCCGCCACGCTGCGTCGCGAGGCCGATGAATATGTCTTCAGCGTCCTCTGCCAACTGGAAGAAGAACTCCACCGCACCCTCCGCGTCGTGGAGAACGGTCTGCGTAAACTGCAGAAAGACGAACTACGGAGCACAGAATAAGTGGAGGCTATTCGTCTTCTCCACTTCGCCGACCTGCATATCGGGATAGAGAACTACGGGCGTCTGGACCCCGAGACCGGCGTCAACAGCCGGGTGCGGGATTTCCTGGACCGGTTGGATGAAGTGGTGGAGTACGCCCTGAACCACGAGGCCGACCTGGTCCTCTTCGCGGGCGACGCCTACAAGACTCGCGACCCTAACCCTACCTACCAGCGGGCTTTTGCCCGGCGGGTCAAACGGCTGGCCGACGCGGGTATCCCCGTCGTCCTCCTGGTGGGCAATCACGACCTGCCGAGCATGCCCCAGCGGGCCTCCAGCGTGGACATCTTCCATACGCTGGCCGTCCCTAATGTCTACGTAGGTCGGGAGGAAGACCTTCTTCACATCCCCACCCGGCGCGGCCTTGTGCAGGTGGCCGTTGTCCCCTTTCCGGTGCGCCAGCGGCTCCTGGCTCACGAGGAATTTCGCGGGCTCTCGCTGGAGCAACTGGATGAGGCGCTGCGGCGGATTGTCACCGAGAACATCCAGGCCCTGGCCCGCCAGGTGGACCCGACCATTCCGGCGGTCCTGGCGGCCCACCTCAGCGTCTCCGGCGCGACCTACGGCTCTGAGCGCGGGGTGATGATTGGCCGGGATACGGTGGTCCTCCTCTCCGCCCTGGCCGACCCCGTCTGGGACTACGTCGCGCTGGGTCACATCCACAAGCACCAGAGCCTGAACGGGAGCGCGTATCCGCCGGTAGTCTACGCCGGTAGCCTGGAGCGGATAGATTTCGGCGAGGAGCGGGAGCCCAAGGGCTTCTGCTGGGTCCAACTGCGGCGCGGGGAGACGACCTGGGAGTTCGTGGAGGTGGACGCTCGCCGGTTTGTCACCGTCCGGGCCGACCTGCGGGCGGAGGCAGACCCGCTGGGGGCGCTCTCGCGGGCCGTCGCCGCCCACGACCTGCGGGATGCGGTTGTCCGCGTGGAGGTGAAACTGCGCCCGGAGCAGGAGCGGCTGGTCCGGGATGCGGATGTCCGCTTCCTGCTGGCGGAGGCGGCCTTCGTCGGCTCCATCAGCCGAGAGGTGGAGCGCCCGGCGCGCCTGCGCTTGGGCACCTTGCGTCCGGAGGAACTGACCCCGCCGCAACTGCTGGAGCGGTACCTGCAGGCCAGGGAAGTCCCCCCGGAGCGTCGCCAGGAGTTGCTGGGGGCGGCGGCGGAGATTTTCGGCAGTACGGAGTACGCAGCACGCAATACGGAGTAATGTACACCGTCATCCTTGTCCCCTCTACCAGTCACGCCATTCGTGCGGAGAAAATTCTGCGGGAAGCGGGCATAGAGTGCAAACTCATCCCGGTCCCCCGCCACCTCAGTTCCGATTGCGGCGTCTGCGTCCGCGTCCCGCGCCCGGCCCGGGAGGCCGCTCGTGTTGCCCTGGACCACGCCCGCCTGGACATAGAAGGCATCCATGACCTTTGATTTCGCATTTCCCGTTTTACGCTTTACACTCCCCACTCTGGAGGTCCGATGAGTGATTTTCTCTTTCCCGAATCCCTGGACGACCTGGACCCAGCCGTCGCTCATCTCATTGACCTGGAGGAGGAGCGACAGGCCCGGAAACTCATTATGATTCCCTCTGAAAGTTACACCCCGCGCGCCGTGCGGGAAGCCCTGGGATCCGTCTTCACCAATATCTACGCCGAGGGTTATCCCCTCCCCGAAACCCGCTGGATGAGGGAGGATCAGATTCTGGACTACGAGGCGCACATGGCTTTCTACCGGCGCTACGGCGACCTGCGCTACTATATGGGCGTAGAGTACGCCGATGTCGCCGAGGCGCTGGCCCGCCGCCGCTGCGCCGAAGCCTTCGCTACCGAGACTGTCCCCGCCGACCGTATCTATGTCAACGTCCAGCCTCTCTCCGGCGCGCCGGCCAACATTGCCGTCTACGAGGCGCTCCTCAAGCCGGGCGACGTCATCTTGAGTATGAGCCTGACCCATGGCGGCCACCTCACCCACGGCGCGCCCGCCAATGTCTCCGGCCAGCGTTACCGGGCCGTCTTCTACGGTGTGGACCCCCGCACCGAACTGATAGATTACGACCAGATAGAAGCATTGGCGCTGGAACACCGTCCCCGCATCATTATCGCCGGGTACACTTCTTACCCGCGCATCCCTGACTGGGCCAAGTTCCGCGAAATTGCGGACAAGGTGGGTGCTTACCTGCTGGCAGACATCGCGCATGTGGCCGGGATGGTGGCCGCGGGGGCTTACCCCAGCCCGCTGGGCCATGCTCACGTCGTCACTTTCACTACCCATAAGACTCTCTGCGGGCCGCGCGGCGCTTGCATCCTGACCACCGACCCGCTTCTGGCCCGCCGGATTGACCACGCCGTATTTCCCGGCATGCAGGGCGGCCCCCATGTGAACAAATGGGTGGCGATGGCGGTGGCCTTCCGGCTGGCCCGGACGGAGAAGTTCCGCCGCCTTCAGCACCAGATTGTCGCCAACGCCCGGGCCCTGGCCCGCGCGCTTACCGAGGAGGGGATGCGCGTTGCCTACGGCGGCACCGATTCCCACCTGCTGGTGGTGGATTGCAAGACCGTCCGGGGCCCCTTCGGTGAGCCGCTCCTGGGAGACACCGCCGCGCGCGTGCTGGACCTGGTGGGCATCGTCTGCAACCGCAATACTCTTCCCGGGGACCCGTCTCCGGCACAGGCCAGTGGCATCCGCATGGGCACGCCCTGGGTCACCCAGCGGGGGCTCGGGGAGCCGGAGATGACCGAACTGGCCCGCCTCATCGCCCAGACCCTGAATTCTATCCGACCCTACACTTATCCGGGCCGCCATGGGCCTGTCCACCGGGGCAAGGTGGAGTTTGACGCGCTGGAGGAGGCCCGCCTGGCGGTGGCCGAACTGGCTGCCCGCGCGGCGGTGGACTACGAGGTCCGCTGTACGGGCTACCCCCACCACTGCCTCATCACCGACACCCGATCGCCAGCGGGCGAGTGGGGCCTGATAGAACTGGAAGGAAACGCTTTGGTCGCTTTTCTGGGCTATGTCCTGGTGGAAGACTTGAGCGACCTGCCGCCGGACGCCTGGCGCCCGGCGACTTTGCTGGAAGCGGACGGGCGATTGATGGCTCGGGGCTATGTCTCCCGGCCCACCTATGGGCATCAGCGGTACCGGCTGGCAGTGCCGTCGGCGGCCTTTCAGCGGGTCCTGGCCTGGCTGCGGGCCCTCTCCGATGGCTATGTCCTCTTTGACCCTCAGGACCTGCAGGCCAAACTCCCCGGGCCGGTGGTGGTCCGCAACCTGGGGCCGACCGAGCCGCCGGACGGCCCCCCGTCCGAAGTACCTTTTGTGCCGCCGCTTTCCTCCAAGCCGTACTACGTGGGCCTTTCCGCGCACCGGGCGACGGAGCCGCGCAGCGAGCCGCTCCCGCCCTTTAGTTGGGAACCGCCGGAGGAACCCCCGCGGCGCACGCCTCTCTACGAGACCCACGCCCGGCTGGGCGCGCACTTCGTCCTCTTTGCCGGATGGGAGATGCCCCTGCGCTACGGGCCCGTCCTGGACGAACATCGCGCCGTCCGGGGCGCGGCCGGGCTGTTTGACGTGGGACATATGGGCATCTTTGAGATCTCCGGCCCCCAAGCGGCGGCTTTTTTGGACCTGGTCACCACCAACGACGTCAATCGTCTCCGGCCGGGGCAATCCCACTACGGTTTCCTGTTGGACCCCGAAGGGCGCGTCATAGACGATATCATGGTTTACATGCGCGCGCCGGGGCGGTACATGATGGTCGTCAATGCCGCCAATACTGCAAAGGACTGGGCCTGGCTGAACGCGATAAACGAAGGGGCCGTCCTCATAGACTTGGACCGGCCCTGGGTTCGTTCGCCGTTTCGGGCCGAACTGGTGGACCTGCGCGCGCCCGACCAGGAGCACCTCTGGCGGGTGGACCTGGCGTTGCAGGGGCCGCGCGCGCGGGACATCCTGCTGGCCTGGCTGGACGCCAGCCCCCGAGGCCCTGCCGCCGACGAGATTCGCGGCAAACTTCTGAGCATGGGGCGCACCGAACTGATAGAGGTCCGTTGGCCCTGGCCGAAGGCGCCCGGTGGTGTCTTTGACCTTATCATCGCCCGCACCGGCTACACCGGCGAGACTATGGGGTTTGAACTCTTCGTCCATCCCGACTGGGCGCCTCTGCTCTGGGACCTTCTGCTCCAATACGGCGCGCCGAAGGGGTTGCGTCCGGTGGGCCTGGCGGCGCGGGATTCGCTCCGCATTGAGGCCGGTCTTCCCCTCTACGGCCACGAACTGGCGGGCCCGCTGGACATCCGGCCCGACGAGGCCGGGCTGGAAGGGTATGTCAAACTCTACAAGCCCTTCTTCATCGGGCGGGAACCCTTCCGCCGCCACGCAGCTCGGCGGAAGATGGCCGTCGTCCGCTTCCGGCTGGCCGAGAAGGGCGTCCCTGTCCCCAACCAGGGCGACCGGGTGGTAGACCGGCGCGGCCGGGTGGTTGGACAGGTCACCTCCTGCGCGATGGATACGGAGGGGTACCTGGTGGGGATGGCGTATGTGGATCGGCGCTTCGCCGAACCGGGGGAGGACATCTTTGTCTTTGCCGTCTCTCGGGCGCCCTCGGAGAAACCGCTGGAGGAACTGGAACTGGGCGACCGGGTGGCGATGGCGACGCCGGGGAAGGTGCTGGACCGCTTCCGACGGTAAGAGTTTGGGTTCATCGCGGAGAACGCAGAGGACGCAGGGATTTCAGGAAGCAGGATGCAAGAGGCAAGAAGCAGGAGACAGGGGGCGGGGATGAGAACAACAGGAGGTGCGAAAATGAAACATCTCTTCCGACCCCTATTTGTCATTGCCATCTGTCTGCTGATTGCCGCGGCTGGGACCGTAGCAGGGAGCGTGATGGCGGGGAGCACCTCTCCCC
>DAOTWK010000144.1:0-3393 GCA_034435815.1 Anaerolineae bacterium
TGTCCACGTAGTAGAACTGAATGCGGTTGCCGAAGACCTGATAGGCGATGGTGTTGGCGAAGTTGCCCATAGAATAGCGGAGATAGAAAAGAGTCTTTTTCATCGGTCACTCTCCTTAAAACTGGAAGGTGCAAAGAGAGGATCCAGTGGGCTGCCCGACGGGAGTTTTCAGCCCCCCAAGGGGGGCTTTGCGACCGAGCCCGGCGGCAAATCGCCGGGTTACCCGCACTGCCAGATGGGCATCCGGCCGATCAGATAGGATGTACAGGGTTAGACGGGACAGGGAGTCCCCGGGAGCGGCGCGCACTCTCTACCGCCTGGACGGCACATTGGGCCGGGGGAGTACCGGAGACGCCCAGAGTGCTCAGCACCTCCAGGAGTGCGTCCACTGCTTTGGCGATGTGTTCGGGGGAGACCATTGCGGCACCTCTGGGCAATCCCAGCAAGGATGGGGGAACGCTGGCGTTGAGTATATCACAAAAAGGCCGTCACGCAACCCGCTCCCCATCCCCTGCCCCCTCACTCTTCTCCACTCCGCTCTATCTCCTCCCTCAGGCGCGGGTCGGTGTTGAAATCCAGGGCACGGGTGAATTCCGCGCGCGCGGGTTCCCGCTGGCCCCGCAGGGCATAGAGACGCCCCAGGTCGTAGTGGGCCACCGCCAGGTCCGGCGCCAACTCCAGGGCTTTCCGCAGCGCCTCCTCTGCTTCGGCGTAGTCCTCTGCAAAGAGAAGGGCGCGGCCCAGCAGGGCGTGAGCCGAAGCCCCATCGGGGGCCAGGCGGACCAGTGCGCGGGCCGCTATTACCCCGCGCTCATCCCCGGGGAACCGGTCCAGGTAGAAACGCGCGACCGCTTCCCAGATGTGCGGGTCTTCCGGCGCCAGTCGGGTCGCCTCTACCAGCCAGATGTCGGCCACCCCATACTGCCCCAGGTCGGCGTAAAGGAACGCCAGGTAGAGGGCAAAAGCCGGGTTCTGCGGGTCCAGGTCGTAGGCGGCCTCCAGGTGCGGACGGGCGGCCGCGGGGTCCCCCTGGTTCAGGTGGTGCAGGCCCAGCAGGGAGCGGGCCAGAGGCGAATCCGGCGCCAGGCGGGCGGCGGTCTCCAGATGGGCGCGCGCCGCTTCTGGACGGCCCATCCCGTCCAGCGCGCGCCCCAGCAGAGCGTGGGCATCGGCGAAGGCTGGGGAGATGGCCGTGGCCCGCCGCAACGCCAGGACGGCCAGGGCCGGTTCGTCGTGGGCCAGCGCGACCTGCCCGATCCGCGCCAGGCGGACGACCGTCTCCTTTTCCTCCAGCGCGGCCAGTACCTTACCGGCAAAAGGGGTACCAGCGGCCTGAAGGTGGGGCCGGGCCGCAGCGGGGTCGGTAAGGGCCAGCAGGAAGCCCAGTTGTTCCTGAGCCTCTGTGTCGGCGGGGTCGCGCCCGACCAGGGTCCGGTATGTGGCCCGCGCCGCCTCCTCCTGCTCCAGGTGGAGATACCCGCGCGCGACCAGATGGAGCGTATCTGGGTCTTCCTTCAGGGCCAGCGTCCGCTCTCCCTCCGCCACGGCCCGCTCCCAATCCCCCTGCGCGGCGTAGAGGGCCGCCCGCAGGGCCGCCACTACCCCTGGGTCGGCCCCCCGCGCCTCCGCCTGAGCCAGCGCATCCAGTCCCTCCTGGGGACGGTTCCAGTCCCGATAAAGACGGGCCAGCCGCAGGTAGGGGGCCGGACTTTCCGGGCGGAGAATCGCCGCCTGCCGATAGGCCGTCTCCGCTGCCGACCGTTCTCGGGCCCCCGCGTGGGCATCCCCTAGGGCCAGAAGGGTCGGGAACGGGTCGGGGGTCGCAGGGGGACTGGCCGCGGGGAGCGAAGTCGGCGGCGCCCCGCAGGCCGCCAGGAGCACCAGCAGGAGCGGAATGGCCCCAAAAACTACGGATTTCACAGATGAAAGACGCGGATTTCTCACACCAAGACACAAAGACGCAGGGAAATTTTATATATTTTTCTTTATGTCTTTGTGTGATCTTTTTAGAAGCATTCCACCCGTTCCTCCACCCGGATGCCCTTCTCCTCCAGTTCCGCCAGCACCGGCTGGTAGACTTCGGGCAGGACAGGGATGTGGACCCCGGTCAGTCGGATGACGCCCTGCAGGATCAGCCGGGTGGCGATGACAGCGGGGAGCCCCACCGTCCGCGCCATGGCGGTATCGCCGTGGGGGATGCCAAAGTCCACCAGCCATGAGCGAATTCGCTCCCGGCGGTCCGGGTATTCGGCCACGAAATCGTGCAGCAACACCACCATATCCCGCTCACCGGGGGCATACTGCAGTTTCTCCTGCATGCGGACCGCCAGGACGTCCAGAATCGTCCGTTGGGGCGGGAGGGGGGTCGTCGCTTAGTAGCCCCAGCCACTCAAAGCGGTCCAGAACGGGGGAGTCTTCGGGCAGGTCCAGGTGAGCGGCCAGATCCCGGCGCAGGTCAAGTGTCCCCAGCCGGCCAACCAGTTGGGCCAGCAACTGCCGATAGGTCATCCCGGTCAGGTCCTCCCGCTCCGTCAGGTCCAGGAGCCCCAGTTCCACAAACTTCTGCCAGGTCTCGCACCAGCCGGGGTAGCGAAGGGTCCCCCGGTACATCGTGCGGGCCTCCGGGATGCCGTAGAGTTGGATGGAGGGAAGGGAATCCCGGTTGGGGTATGCTTCCAGGACGCCGACGCTCTCCACCGGAACAGGATGACGGGTGGCAAAGAGGCGACGGTTGGGGACCTCTACCACTTGTCCGTCCTCCAGATAGCGGGCGTCGTTGCGGCCGGCCAGGAGCACCCCCCGGGGGCTCCAGGAGAACTTGTAGCCGAAGGGATTGGTATTCGCTTCCGGCGCGGGGAGGCCACCGCAGTAGGAGCGGAACGCGACCATCTGCCCGCCGTCTGCGTGGACCCGGTCGATCACCCGCATGGCAGACATGGGGTCAATCCCCGGGTCCAGGCCGATTTCGTGAAGAGAACACCGGCCTCCCGCGCGGCGCTGTCCAGGGCGCGCATCTCGTCCTTGACGTAGGAGGTGGTGACCAGATGGCGGCGGTGGCGCAGACAGGCCTGAGCCACCTGCAGGTGGTGGATGTACGGGAGCATGCTGACCGTCAGGTCAGCCCGGGCGACCAGCGCATCCAGCCGCTCCGGTTCCCGTTCAATATCAAAGGCCAGCGCCTCTCCGTTGGGACGGTCTCCGATCAGCGCGCGGGCTTTTTCCACCGTCCGGCTGGCGACGGTAACCTGGAAAGCGGGTTGATCCAGCAGATACTGGACCAATGGGCGGGCGACCAACCCGGCACCCAGAACAAGAATCCGCGACATTCGTCCTCCTTTGCGATTCTATTTTTAGGGGAGAATGGGGGTTTGCGGCGGGCGGCTTCGCCGCCCG
>DAOTWK010000145.1:0-9009 GCA_034435815.1 Anaerolineae bacterium
GGGGGCGGCGAAGCCGCCCCCTCCCCGTCTTTTACAGCACACAGTTCGCCCAAGAGAGCAAACATCAAAGAAAAGTGTTGAGTCTCCTAAATTAGTACCGACTTCGCCCCTTCGCAGAGCCCTCCTTTTCCCCGCTCAGGCCCCCATTTCCGCCCACTGCGTAAGAGCGACATCCGCGTCGCCCCTGCGCGGCCGGCTCAATCGCAAACCGCGTCGGCTTCGCCTTGCAGTGACATCGCCCTGTGGAGATATCTGGAAGCCCCCCCCGGGGGCTTTGCATCTGAGCAGGAAGCCTTCAGCCTCTGACGTCGCTGACTACGGCACCAGCACGATCTTGCCGAATTGCTCCCCCCGCTCCATCAGTTCAAACGCCCGCTTCCCTTCAGCCAGCGGCATCACCCGGTCCACCACCGGTTTCAGTTTCCCCGCCCAGATGAGCGCCATCACGTCCCGGAAGTCCTGGTGGCTGCCCATCGTGGAACCGATGATGCTAATCTGCTTGCTGAAGATGAAGCGGATGTCTATCTGAGCTTCGGGGCCGGAGGTGTTGCCGACGATGACGATGCGGCCGCCCCGGGCCACCGCCCGCATGCTCTGGGCCAGCGTCGCCCGACCCACATTGTCCACCACCACATCCACCCCCCGCCGGTCGGTCAGTTTATAGAGCGTCTTCGGCCAGTCGGGGTCCTCTCGGTAGTTAAGGACAACGTCGGCCCCCAGTTCTTTGGCGCGGGCCATCTTCTCCTCGGTGGAGGTGAGGGCATAGACGGTGGCACCGGCCAGTTTGGCAATCTGGATCGCCATAGAGTTGACCCCGCCCCCGGCGCCGATGATGAGCACGGACTCCCCCGCGCGCAGACAGGCCCGATGAATGAGCATCCGCCAGGCCGTCAGAGAGACCAGGAGCGGCGCGGCCGCCTGGGGGAAGTCCCACCCGTCCGGCATCGCCATCAGATTGCCTGCCGGCACGGCGATGTACTCCGCCTGCCCGCCCCGGATCTGCTCCCCCAAAATCACGTATCCGGGGCTGACAGAGTCCTCTCCCCGGCGGGTGTATTCGTCCTCGGTGGTGGAGACGCCGGGATCCACCACCACCCGCTGGCCGACCGTCCATCCGGCGACTCCTTCGCCCAGCGCGACGATTTCTCCGGCTATGTCGGCGCCGCACCAGTGGGGCATCGGGAGTTTCAGCCCTGGCCAGCCCCGGCGCACCCAGATGTCCAGGTGGTTGAGAGCGCAGGCGCGCACCCTAATCAGTACCTGCCCTGGCCCTGGCTGCGGGTCGGGCACGTCCTCATACCGCAGCACGTCCAGGTCTCCGTGTTCGTGGAAGCAGAGCGCTTTCATAAAAATCCCTCCGCTTGACAGATTCAGGGGTCGGCCTTATTATTGTACGGGAAACTGGGAGAAGCGCAACAAGCGGTTGCGATTTTTCGTACCTGTTCAGCCCTCACTCCTCCCCCGGCGGAAAGGGAGCCGGGGGGTGAGGGGGTAGAATCATCCCACCCTCTATTGTCGAAACAGTTTGTTGGGCGGGCTCTTGCCATCGGGAGAAAAATGCGCTAAATAGAAGCGAGATGAAAATCTATCTGGATATGTGCGCAATCCAGCGTCCACTGGACACGCCGAGCCAGGGACATCATTAGCGTGACTCCAAGCGTGAAAGAGAGAGCGAGCCAGTTTTTGCAGCATGGCATCAAGCCCCTGGATGCATTACATCTGGCACTGGCAGAAGCGGGCGGAGCGGATTATTTCTGCACCTGTGATGACCCGCTGAGGCGACAGGCAAAGCGGTTCGCAGACTTGGCCGTTAAGGTTGTTTCTCCCATTGAGTTGACTCAGGAGATTGAGAAATGATAGAGGTCAAGCCGTTAGTGGAGATCAATCAGCGGGCAATCCCTTTGCTCTATCGGGAGTTAGGCATCGTTGATGCAGTTCGTTTCTTGAAGCAGTTTACTCCTGGTTGGGGAAATTACACCCAGGAGCGTGAGGTATTATTCGCTGGCAAGACACTGGAACAAATCGTGAGCGAGATTGAGCAGAGGCGCCAGCCCGCCTGAAGCCCGCCCAACCTGCGCTTGCAGCCGACCACTTCGCTCGCTGCGCTCGCTTGCGGCGGCTGAAGCGCGAGTCGTTAGACTGTGGCCCTCCGGGCTATGCAGCCCCCGAAGGGGTTTCGCAGAATAAGCCCGGCGGTTTACCGCCGGGCAGAGGCGCACCCGAGCGCATCCGCATCCCTTTTATGAAACATTGGCAGACCCTGGAACTCCCCAAAATCCTGGAGCGGCTGGCGGCTCACGCTTCCTTCTCGGTCGGAGCCGAAAAAGCCCGCGCCCTGACTCCCAGCACCGACCCGGCGGAAATTCGGGAGCGGCTGGCGACCACCACCGAGGCCCGTCGCTTCCTCTCCCTCCACCCCCAGGCCGACCTGGGCGGCGCGCGGGACATCCGCCCCCTGGTAGCGGCCGCCCGGCGGCTCCGGCAGACCGTCGTTCGGCAGGAGGCCCGATTTCCCCGGCTGGCCGCAATCGCCGCCCGCCTGGAGCCCTGTCCCGACCTGGTGGAGGCCATAGAGCGCGTCCTGGACGAACGCGGAGAGGTCCGGGACGACGCCTCTCCTGCCCTGGCGCGCATCCGGAGCGAACTGCGCACCGTCCACGACCGGCTCATCACCCGCCTTCAGCGCATCATCTCCTCCCCGGAGACGGCCTCCTTCCTCCAGGAGCCCATCATCACTATGCGGGAGGGCCGCTACGTGGTCCCCCTCAAGGCCGACTTCAAGGGCCGCATCCGGGGCATCGTCCACGACCGTTCCGCCTCCGGCGCGACTCTCTTCATTGAACCCCTCTCCGTGGTGGAACTGGGCAACACCTGGCGGGAACTCCAGGTGGCGGAAGAGCAGGAAATCCGGCGCATCCTGGCCGACCTCTCTGCCCGCGTCGCCGCGCGCGGCGCGGAGATTCTGGAGACGGTGGACGCGCTGGCGGACCTGGACCTGGCCTTTGCCAAAGCCCGCTACGCCGACGAACTGGATGCCGTAGAACCGGCAATGATGGACGGAGATGTTCGCAGTGCGGCACGGAGCGCGGCGGAGTGCCGCGACCGCCTTCGCCTCCTCCGCGCCCGTCACCCCCTCCTAGATCCGGCTACCGTCGTCCCCATAGATGTCATTCTGGACGGCGAGACCCACGTCCTGGTTATCACCGGCCCCAACACCGGCGGCAAGACGGTGACGCTGAAGACGGTCGGCCTGCTGGCGCTTATGGCCCAGGCCGGCCTGCACATCCCTGCGGACGAGAACTCCGCCCTCCCGGTCTTCGCCGCCGTCTACGCCGACATCGGCGATGAACAATCCATAGAGCAGTCCCTTTCCACCTTCTCCGCCCATCTGACCAACATCCTCTCCTTCATCCACCGGGCCGACGAGCACTCACTGGTCCTTCTGGACGAATTGGGCGCCGGGACGGACCCGGCGGAGGGCTCCGCTCTGGCCCGGGCGCTCCTGGAGACCTTCCGGCAGCGGGGCGCGGTGACGCTGGTCGCCACTCACTACCCGGAACTGAAGGCGTACGCGCAACTGACCCCGGGCGTCTGCAATGCCTGCGTGGAGTTTGACCCGGAGACGCTGCGGCCCACTTACCGTCTGACCATCGGCATTCCGGGCCGCTCCAACGCGCTGGCCATCGCCCGACGGCTGGGCCTGGATGAGGAGATCGTCCGCCGGGCCGAAGGGCTCCTCTCTCCCCAGGAGCGCCAGACCGAACATCTGCTGGCGGACCTGCACCGGTTGCGCCTGGAGGCGGCGCGCGCCCGGGATGAGGCCTACGCCGCCCGCGCCGAGGTCCAGCGCCTGACCGAAGAACTCCGTCGTCGCCTGGCCCGCATAGACGAGGAACGAGCCGCCATTCTGGAGGAGGCCCGTCGGCAGGCGCAGGAGGAACTGGAGCGACTGCAGGAGGAGGCCCGCGCGCTGCGGCAGGCGTGGCGCAGGATAAATCTCGCGCCACCTGTAGCGCAGGATTTATCTTGTGCGTCTTACCCGCCCCCTACTATCGCCGAGGCAGAGGCCGAACTGGACCGGCTGGCGGCAGAGGTGGCTGAATCCTTCCCGGTCCCGGAGCCGCTACTCCCCACTGGCCCGCTCCGGCCCGGGGATACCGTTTGGGTGAAGTCGTTGCGGGCTGTGGGGGAGTTACGGGCCCTGGCGGACGACGAGGCGGAGGTCCAGGTGGGCCTCCTGCGAGTGCGGGTGCCGGCGCGGGAACTGGAGCGGCGCGCTCCGCCCGAGCGGGCAGTGGAGCCCGCGGGCGTCCGCTACGCGCCCCCCACCGTCCCCCTCCGCCTGGACCTGCGCGGCCAGACGGTGGAGGAGGCACTGGAGAGCCTGGACCGCTACCTGGACGCGGCGGCGCTGGCCGGCCTCCCCTGGGCTCACATTGTCCACGGCAAGGGGACCGGCGCCCTGCGCCAGGCGGTGCGGGACTTTCTCCGCCGTCACCCCCTGGTCCGCTCCTATCGCTCCGGCGAGGAGGGGGAGGGCGGCGACGGCGTCACCGTCGTCGTCCTGAGTGAGGAAGCGTAGCGCAGGTTGATGAATCTTGCGCTACGTTGTCCGTAAACACGAACTCCCAAACACAGTAAGGAGAACCGATATGTCATCTATCCATCTGGACGTCTGGCTCTACGGCTCGCTGGCCCGCTACGGCGGCGCCGAAGACCGGGGCTCTTATGCTCATCTGAATCTTACTATGCCCGAGGGGACAACTCTGGAGGACCTGCTGAGGCACCTGGGCATCCCGTCGGAGGAACGGGGGATTGTGTTTGTCAGCGGTGCGCTGGCGGCCTTCACCGGCCTGGACGCCGGCCTGGATGCGGTACTCAAGGACGGCGACCGCGTGGGCATCTTCCACTCCCGCACCATGTGGCCCTTCCAGTACCGCTTCGGCGCGGCGATGACGCCCCAACTGGCGGAGGCGCTGCGCCGCCGGGAGGACGGTGGCATCCGCCACGCCTATCGGAGTGCGAAGCAGTGAACCTGGCGTCTCTGGATTCCACTTCCCGACGAGTCCTGATGTTCGGCGGAAAGGGCGGGGTGGGCAAGACCACCTCCTCGGCGGCGACGGCCCTCCACTTCGCCCGGCGCGGCCTGCGCACCCTTATCATCTCCAGCGACCTCACCCCGTCGCTGTCGGACATCTTTGAGACCGAGATCGGCCCCGTGGAGCGGCCGATCCCCGGCGTAGAGAACCTCTACGCGCTGGAGATTGACCCGGATGAGGTGATGCGCCGCTGGAAGGAGAAGTTCGGGCCCGAGGTGTACGCGGCCGCCTCCGCGCTGGTGGACCTGCCATACGACGAGGTGGTGGACTACGTGGCGATGGCGCCGGGCATCCAGGAAGAGTTTATGCTGGATTACATCCTGGAGCGCGTCCGCGATCACCGCTACGACCTCATCATCTGGGATACTGCGCCGGCCGGGGATACCCTTCGCCTCCTGGGCCTGCCCCAACGCTTCCTGGAGCACTTACGGGTGGCCCCGAAAGTCTACCTGGAGGTCCGGGACACCTTCAAACTCTCCCGCACTCCGTTCCTGGAAATCATAGAGAGTTGGAAACAACTCTCCGAGCAGACTATCCGCTTCTTCACCGACCCGGAGAACGTGGAGTTCATCATGGTCACCATCCCGGAGGCGCTGGGGGTCTACCAGAGCCGCCGGGTGATCCGCGACCTCCGTCGCCACGGCCTGACCGTTCGCTATCTGATCGTCAACGATGTC
This sequence comes from Anaerolineae bacterium, assembly GCA_034435815.1. GTDB lineage: Bacteria > Chloroflexota > Anaerolineae > B4-G1 > DUEL01 > SpSt-77. The sequence continues at coordinate 5,777 of DAOTWK010000145.1, forward strand.
ATCCGGGAGCCGGACTGCGAGTTTCACCGGCAGCGGTGGGAGATGCAGCAGCGTTATCTCCGGCAGTTGCGGGAGGAACTGGACGGCCATTTGACGCTGGTGGAACTGCCCCTTCTGCCCTACGAAGTGAAGGGCGTGGAGCGGCTGGCGGAGGTGGAGCGGTATCTGTTTTCGTAGCACCCGCTGGAGCCGAAGTAAAGAAAAAGAGCCGCCTGTGCGGTTAATGCTGGCTTTTCGTGATGTGTTCTCTCACTACCCGACATTTGGACGCAGATAAACGCTGATGCACGCGGAATGGTGCAGATTTGCTCTGAAATCGTTGAAATCTGCGTTTTATCTGCGTTACTCTGCGTCCTCATCCAACGGTTCACCGTCATGTCGGGTAATGAGATGTGTTCTTTGAACTGTAGGGCACACAGAGAATGCAGAGAAAATCCTGAAAAATCGCTGCGTTCCTTGCGCTCTCTGCGGTGAGTCAGGAGGAACATATGCCCGAAGAAACCTCCACCAACCCTTTCCTGGAAGAGGTTATGGCCATCCCCGGCGGGGAGCGGTTGAAGTCCTGCATCCAGTGTGGCACCTGCGGTGGTTCCTGTCCCTCCGGGGAGGCTATGGACCATACCCCTCGCGAACTCTTCGCCATGATTCTGGCCGGAATGCGGGAGGAGGTCCTCAAGAGCAACACCTTCTGGTTCTGCGTCTCCTGCTACTATTGCACGATCCGATGTCCTCAGGACATCCCCATCACGGACATTATGTACCGCCTGAAGCGGCTGGCCATCAAGGCTGGCTACTACACCGCCTCTATCACCGGCTTCTCTGAGACTTTTGTGGGGCAGGTGGAGACTTACGGGCGCAGTTTTGAATTGGGCCTGGCGACGGGCCACTACCTCCGCCATCACCCTCTCCAGAGCATCCGGATGTCCCCCCTGATGCTGGGCATGGTGACCCGAGGCCGGATGTCCTTCACGCCCAAGCGGATTCAGGGCATCCGTCAACTGCGCGCCATCCTCCGCCGGGCCAAAGAACTGGGAGGTGCATGGTGAGACGGTACGCCTATTACCCCGGTTGCTCCCTGGAGCGCAACGCCGCCGCCTACGACGAGTCGTTCCGGGCCGTGGCGCAGGTGCTGGGCATAGAACTGGTGGAGATTGACGACTGGAACTGCTGCGGCGCCACCGAGTACTTCTCCCTGGACCTCCTCCCTGCCTACGCGCTGGTGGCCCGAAATCTGGCCCTGGTCCCGCCCGAACTGGACCAGGTAGTGGCCCCCTGCTCTGCCTGTTACTACAATATGTACAAAACCGACAAGAACATGGCCCTCTACCCTGAACTGGAGCGAGCGCTCAACGAGGCCCTGGCCGCAGGCCATCTTCACTATGAGCCGGGACGGGTCCGCTCCCGCCATGCGCTGGAGGTGGTCGTGGAAGACTTCACCTCCGAAGAGATGGCCGCCCACGTCCAGAGGCCCCTGCGGGGCCTGCGCCTGGCCGCCTACTACGGCTGCGTCACCGTCCGCCCCGCCGGCCGCGACGACCACGAGTACCCCACCCGTATGGAACGGTTGCTACAAACCCTGGGCGCGACGGTGGTGGACTACACTCTGCGGGCCAACTGTTGCGGCGGCCACATGACCCAACTGGACGCCGACACCGCCTACCGGATGATTTACTACCTCCTCTTCAATGCGGCCCGGCTGAATGTGGACGCGCTGGTGGTGGCTTGCCCGATGTGTCAATTGAACCTGGATGCTTACCAGGGGCAGGTCAACGCGCATTTCGGCAGCGACTTCCGCATCCCCATCCTGTACTTCACCCAGATGATGGGCCTGGCCTTCGGGATTGCCCCGGAGCGGCTGGGCTTCGGGCAAGAAATGGTCTCGGCGGAGCGGTTGCTGGAGAAGTGGCGCAACCCGCCGCCGGAGGAAGAGGTGGTGGAGCGCCGGCCACGCCGGGAGAAGACCGGCCTGCCGATGCCGGAGCCGCTGGTGGTCCGACGAGGGTGAGCATAAGGATGGTTTGATAAACCGCCAAACGACCCAGAAATGGCCGCCACGTTTTCACCCTTCCTTGCGGATATGGATCATCCCTCCGTCCATCGCCACGCCCATCCGCTTCCCCGGGCGCTTCCTCCGTTCCGGCTTCTCCTCCTCTGACGGAAGCGCTTTCGCTCCCTTCTGCTCTCTCTCCTCCCACTGGCGGAATGCCTCGCCGCACTCCTGTGCCAGCCATCAGACGGTCGTCGCCGAGATAGAAATCTGGCCTACCTGTTCCAGCGTCTCGGCGACCTGCTCGTACGGCATCAGCGCACTCAACCGGACTGCTTCCTTCACCACCCCAACCATTGCCTCAATCTCTACCAATAATGCCTTCTTCTGCTCCTGTTTGCTTTGCATCGTTCCTCCTTCCGCTTTGTTTGCCCCCTATTATCCCCCAACTCGCCATAAAACTGAAATACACCTGTTACTTTACTGAGCCTTGACAAATCTGTCATTTACGAGTATCATGTAGGCAAGATGAACAAGCAGACGTTTTGCTTTACCAGCTACTACTATTTGGGCTGCCCCACGGGGCGCGGTTGCTTCGCGCCGGGCGGAGGCCAGGTAGAGTAGCGGGTAAAGCCCGGAATAGCACAAGTAAAAACGTGGAGCAACCGCTCCACGTTTTTTTTGTTTTATTACCCCCTATTTCAACCTCTTCTATTTCCCCCGCAAGCGGGAGAAAAAGGAGGGGCAGGGGATAGAGAAAAAGGCACCAAAGGAGGATAACACTATGCCCTGTCGGGGGATTCGCGGCGCGATCTGCGTAGACATCAATGACGCTGGTGCCATCGTTGCAGCGACGCGGGAACTCTTGGAGCGCATCGTCGCCGCCAACAGTGTGGCTGCGGAGGACATAGCCGCCGTCATCTTCACGGCCACGCCAGATCTGGATGCCGCTTACCCTGCGCGCGCGGCCCGCGATATGGGCTGGACCGCCGTGCCGCTGATGTGCATGCAGGAAATGGCCGTCGTCGGGAGCCTCCCGCGCTGTATCCGCGTGCTCGTGCTGTGGAACACCGACCGGCCTGCCGATCAAATCCGCCACGTCTACTTGGGCAAGGCGCGCACCCTGCGCCCCGATTTAACATTGTAGAGCGGGACGCCATCCCGCCCTGTAATGAGGAGGAAGATATGACAAAAGTAGCCTTCCAGGGTGTCCCCGGGGCCTATTCGGAGGAGGCCATCCGCCAGT